>CAYSZA010000052.1:0-10038 GCA_964435275.1 uncultured Methanosarcinales archaeon
AAAGCATCCACCAAAGCATCCACCAAAGCATCCACCAAAAAGGCCAACGAATGAGCTCCATCTCATCTTTTTTCTTGCTTTCTATCTTCTTGCTTTCTATCTTCTTGCTTTCTATCTTCTTGCTTTCTATGTTTACTGGAGTATTGTGTTTTATTGCTCTGCTTCAGTGTGTTTTTGATATAAAAGTACCTGGAGTGGTATTTACTGGCCTTCCTGCAGGTCTCTGTCCTGACACTCTTAAGTTCAGGCATGTTTTTTGGATTTGACCAGTGATAAACTTCTACTACTGGGGAATACAAAACGGGAAAAGGACGTCATTCATGCGGATTTTGATGCCCTGAAGCCGATTTACTGACTGATTATAAAGCTTTATTGTTCAACCGCGCAGGTAATAAAAAGCGGTATCATTTCTTTCCTGCAGGCTGACAGAGGAAAACACTGCCAGCCTATTCCAAATCAAAGCCTTAATCACCGGAAAGCCTGTTCTTGTGTGCGGGAGTGCTCCTAAACTCAGACAACCTCTCGGAAATCAATTTTTCGGATTTTACTGTAATTGCAACCGATGGAGCAGCCGCAGTACTTATGGACGTGGGCGTTGTGCCTGAGGTTACTTGCACCGGCCTTGATGGGAATTCCGAAGCTGATATTGAGAAAGAGATTCTTGCAGTGAAAAGGGCTTGATAGTCCTTATCCATGCCCACGGGGAAAATATTGATAAGCTTGAAAAATATGTGCCTCGCTTCAAACGATTTATTGCAATTGCAATTACCCAGGCAAGGACTTCTTGTAAGGTCTACAATTTTGGAGGGACCCTTCAGGGAGACCGATTCGTTTTTTATACGATGGAGTTCCCGAAAAAAACTTTTAAACTTGCTGGAATTGATTTTGAAGATTCGAGAGTGAACACGGTCAAGAAAAAGAGGTTGAAGTGGACGAGATAATTAATCTAGATGTTAGGAATTTGAAGGCGAGAGAATCTTCTTCAGGATGATTAACATGCAGAAAGTCAAAAAATCACTAAGCGTACATCTATGGAGTGAATAAGGCCCTTAGAGTCCTAGAAAAATAATCTCAGATTATATAAAAATTATACAGTGATATATTTCTCTTTTAGAATCAAATAATTACTTATTTCCATAAATTAGCTCATTTTAAAGGCTTTATCCAGTTTCTTTTAATATTCAAAACTCTTTTCTTTATATTAACCTATTTTACAGCTTATTTGATAAAATCAACTTGTCAAAAGCCTTATTTTACTATTAACTTAAAGTAATACCGTGACATAAATTAAATGGAGAAGTATGACTCTCTTTGCCTGAGAAATGCATCCAGATTTTCGGGGACTATTTAATGATAAGTAAAATTTATTCTACCAGCTTTATATAAATTAAAACTATATGTGTATATATACTCACTAGCAATTAAAATTTAGGTATGTCAATCTTAAAATTAAGATAGGCTCCCAAAATAATTTAAAAAATAATTGCTAGGAGTATGCGTGAGACAAAGTTGGTAGAGACAAATTATATGCATATATTTTTCTCAAAAAATACGTCAAAAAGGGTATGGTAAACACTGAAAAGGAGGGGAAATAGAATGTTTTGTTGTCCATATATTTTTCAGAAGAACATAGCTGTCCTGAAAACATGCTTTGGATCAATATACGACAATATGATTGTCCAGTCCAATGTATACGAAGATTAAATTGAAGAAAAGTAGAAAAGTAAATTGAAAAGTCGCATATCAGAAATAAATTGAAAAGGAGAGGAAATAGAATGTTTTGTTGCCCATATATTTTCCAGAAGAACATAGCTGTCCTTAAAACTTTCTGCGGCGATATAGCCTTCAACTATATTGAGCAGTGCAACGTATACGAAGATTAAACCGAAAGGGAGGGAATACAGAATGTTTTGTTGCCCATATATTTTCCAGAAGAACATAGCTGTCCTGAAAACATCCTTTGGATCAATATACAACAATATGATTGTCCAGCAGAACGTATACGAAGACTAAATTGAAGAAAAGTAGAAAAGTAAATTGAGAAGTCGCATATCAGAAATAAATTGAAAAGGAGAGGAAATAGAATGTTTTGTTGCCCATATATTTTACAGAAGAACTTAGCTGTCCTTAAAACATGGTACGGCGATATTGCCTGCAACGTAATTGCCCAGCAGAACTGCTACGAAGACTAAATTGAGAAGTCGCATATCAGAAATAAATTGAAAAGGAGAGGAAATAGAATGTTTTGTTGCCCATATATTTTCCAGAAGAACATAGCTGTCCTTAAAACATACTGCGGCAGCATAGTTTACAACTGCATTGAACAGAGCAACGTATACGAAGATTAAATTAAAAATTTGTCTCCCTGGCAGGCAACTGCTCAGGTAGAAAAAATAATCAAATAGCCACCTTTTAGAGATTAATGGACAATTCTAGGGCAATTCTTTAAATCCATTTTTCTTTAACTGGTGGTTATAATTCTATGTTCCTCTTAAATCAAGAAAGAAGAAAGTAAAAGTAGACAAATAGTGGAGGGAACTATAATGTTGTACTATCCAATGCCATCAATACAAATAAACATAGCAGTGGTAATCGGAATTTTGTCAAGATTTGGAGATGTAAATATCTGGCAACTTAACCGCTAATGCAATGAACCGTTAATGCAATCAACCAATGCAAATCAACCGTTAAAATAAAATTATCCACTCAAATTGAACCAAAAAGTTGCCTGCTCCACAGGCAACTCCTTAAATTCTAAAAATAACCTAAATAGCCATCTCTTTGAGATGTAATGGACCAATTCCCCGGATCATTTGTCTTGAATTGATGGCTATGTGTTTAAGGTTTTATGGGTCCATTTATTCTAAGGTTTTATGGGTTCATTTATTCCGACTCAGGACTATTTTCCCTTTTCCATTTATCTCTTTTGGTTTCTGAATTTTGTCCAGTTTGATACAATTCAAAGAGTGGTGTTTTCTATCCTCCTCCTTCTACCGACAGATACAATACACAAATGCTATTTACCGGCATTATCCATTCTAAAAGGATAATGCCGGTAAATTCTATTCTCACTTATTCTTATTTTCTCACTTATTCTTATTTTTTTGCTGACTCTATTTACCGATGAAAGTAGTCTTAAATTGTATCATATATAGTTTAATATTCAAAGAATATAATATATTATGAATTATAAATAAGGAACTTATATTTATTAAAAGCAGATACTATCTTACCGAGTTTTCTCATTTGTTTTCAAATAATTGTATTTATTAAAATAACTCCCGCTCGCCGGAAAACCGCAAAATACTGCTTACCAAAATACTGCTTACCTACTCAAAATATAACAGCTCAAAAAATCACATAACCCCATTGTTCTTTATAGCACTTTCTTAAGTTTCGTATGAGTTTATCCCAAACTGAATATTTGTTCTGAGCCTAACTGAATATTTATTCTGAGCCTATATTCGAACGAACAATCAAGCTCATAAGCATGAAAACAAAAACTGTTGATGATTAAAACAAAATAGCTTTTTGGATATACTCTATAATTATCTAACTTGTCATAGTTTAGTAGCATATTTCTTTCGCGGAGTTAGCTTGATATCTGGCTTTGTTTAACCTATTTTGATTTATTTAACCTATTTTTCTTTTCCCACAGGGAATCTCCCTGTTATTTCGTCCTTTTTTGACTTATTTCCACATAACAAACTCATGTGTTAAGTATGGATAATAGTAGGAGAAAAGTATTGATTGTACTTCTTTCTTAAAAATTCTGTTCTTTACCCGTAAAAAAGATGTAGCTTGGAAGTAACTAAAATTCCAAGTTATATAGTCAGGTTAAAAAGATTTATTCAGGTATAAAGAGATAAAACGAGTTTAATTTACCATCCCTTTCTATCTAATCGCTTAATCGGATTTGAAGATCAGGGCGTAAGCCATATTAACGAAACGAAATCGGAATGGTGAAAGAAGTAATCGATATAATCGAGACATCAGATAACTGAAGGCAGGAAAATCCTGTAAGAATAATAAGCTGTATAAGGCTCAAAGTTACAAGTTTTTCATTGGATAAGTTTAAAACCCGCGTCTTGAGGCCTTATATTTACAAAAATTTTAGATATTACAGAAAAAGGCTGAAGTTACATAAATTATAACTAAAAAGAGTAATGTGTTAATTTCAACGTAATCCTCACTTTTCAGAACCTTTAACGGCATTTAACCAAATAACCGAGTCTTTTCTCTTATTAAAGGCTCTATTAAGACTTCGATTTTTAATAAAAGCCTTTATAACATCCTTTGTCGAGAGTGTCCAAAAAATTAAATTTCATGAATTAAATCTAAGTGTTGCTGCCTTTATTGCCGTGAAATCTATCCATATTTTCAAGGATTATTCTTGGTAAGGCTCATCTTTATAAATAATTATATATTACTATGAAAAAAGCCAGAGTTACATGCTATACAAATAAAATAAGTTATGCAGTTTTTCTAAAAATATAACGTTTTTTAAGGCTATTTATCGGGTTTAATTCAATTATATATTCTTTATTTCTTCATTAAAGCTTTTTAAGTACTAATAACCAGAATTAGGGATTGATAAAACCATTAATAGCCAAAATTAACTCTGAGATTCTATTTTAGGGGAAATTATAAAAAATTAGGGCTTGTAAGCAAAATCTAAAAGTAAATCACTATATTGCCGTTAAATTTATCCGGATTTTCAGAGGCTATTCAATAGTAAGGAAAATTTATTCTATTGACTTTATATAATTTACAGTTATACATTTATTTGTACTCTCTGGCAATTAAAATTTAGAACATTTATTTTGAAGGAAAAAATGCATGGCAAATTACTTTCTGATGGTGCCTGCCTGGAGTACAACACAGACCTGAGGTTGATAAAGGGTTTGTGGTAAAAAAGAGTTACACGCATAAATTCGAAAACGTGTTTGCTCTCTTAAAAAGTAATAACGATGACCGATAAAATGACCGATAAATAATGATAGTAAATATTTAATAAAAGAGTGGAGGGAATGATATGTTCTTAAGCATTTTCTATTCAAAGGTCTGCTGCTACTATGAGAAGGTCTGCTTCAGTTTCAAGTACTGTTGCTGATTAAATATAGAAAGCAGCTAATGAAAATAAGATGTAAGGAAGGATGAACGAAACTAAAAGAAAAGAGTGGAGGGAAAGATATGTTCGTAAGTATTTACTATTCAAAGGTCTGCTTCTACTACGAAAAGGTCTGCTTCAGCTTTAAGTACTGGTGCTGATCAGGTGTTCGTGCTTACTGAACCCATAAAGTAACCTGAAAAAGACTATTGAGCCTGAAACAAAGTAACAAAAAATAAGATACACAGCCATCCTTTAAAGTATAGCGGACAAAGATTAGAATTCCCTTTTTGAGCAGGTGGCTGTGTACTCTCTATTTTTCACTGGGATGCCAGTTTTTATTCTTTTGAGCACATCTTTTGATCTGGCAAACTGAGTCGATTATTACAAGAAATGCTGCACTCATTTCCTAAAAAGCCCTGAAGTGTTTTACCTATTTTCCTAAAGGCATGAAGTTTGCTCTGGTCTAAGCCTCGTAAAAGTGAAAAAGTTGCTCGTTTACAATTCTCAGTATACAGACTATAATAATATAATATCAGACTATAATAATATAATATATTTCATACAAAGAAAGGTAGCGCGGTTATATAGTTTATAAATAGAAAGAGTGATCCATTATTTTTCAACAAAATTAACAGCTTTTGAAGCCTGTAATTGAGTTTAGCCAGAAAATAAATGTTATTTATGCCAAAGTAGTTTTATCTTTGCTTAATTAGTAAATTTCAAGCTAAGAATCTGGATTCCATCGAGAAATATGAAAAATTAATACCTGTAAATTAAGTAAAAAAGTGAATCTACCCTTTCTCCTGAAGATTTGTCCAAATTTTCAGATCTATTTCTAATAAGAAGAAATTATTCTATCGATATTATATAATTTAAAATATATGTTTATATTATACTCACCGGCAATTAATCAAATAAATTCCTGCTCAAAGAAAATCAGTTGCTAATGTGTTTTCCTGAAAATAGTTGCCTGTGAGAACATAACTTATCCGGGGGTTGATAAAAAGCTTAATTCGAAGGTTGTATACACTTATCTCAAAAATTCCATCTTCTCAAATATTCAAAAGTAAGTATAAAAAAGTACAGTAAAACTATGGAGGCAAATCTAATGTTTGGATGTTTTGGCGGATTTAGAAACTGCTTTGATCGTTTCAGGTTCGGCTGTGGCGGCTTTGGCGGCTGCGGCTGTGGTGGCTGGGGAGGCCGCTGGGACTGCAATGGCTGGGGCGGCTGGCGCAGATGGGGCTGCGGCTGCAACCGTGGCTGTAACTGGGACTGTTAATAATAGTATAATAAAACTATGGAGGCAAATCTAATGTTTGGATGTTTTGGCGGATTTAGAAACTGCTTTGATCGTTTCAGGTTCGGCTGTGGCGGCTTTGGCGGCTGCGGCTGTGGTGGCTGGGGAGGCCGCTGGGACTGCAATGGCTGGGGCGGCTGGCGCAGATGGGGCTGCGGCTGCAACCGTGGCTGTAACTGGGACTGTTAACAACAGTCACCATCATTTCAATAAAACATAATTCGTATAAATATACATCTTTAAAAAACTCTTTCTTTTTTTACTTCATTTACCTTATATAAGGGCTTAAACAAACTATTATAATTAATTTGTTAATAAAATGAGTTATCAATTTGTCTGGGCAAAGATTATTTTTTAAAGACCCTTAACTCGGGTAACAGTTATCCAACGACTGATATAGAAAGAATATGAAATTGACAATATATTCTAATTTTGTATCTACGGCTCTGCAGAAAGCCTCTGAATTAACAAATATTAACTGATCTAAACCGGATAACCTAGACGTTTTTGCTTATTTGCTTTTAGCCTCTTGAAGCTGGTTTAGATAGATTCTCTACAAAGCAATAATTGCTACCTTCCTATATTCATTACATACAGGAAGAGGTGAAGTTGAAACCCGTACACTCACCTTTGCAACATTAGTAACTGCAAACCTTGCCCTGATCGTGGTAAATCTTTCCTGGTCGTGGAATCTGATTAAAACCCTTGACATCAGACAATAAAGCCCTGAAGCTGTACTTGAAGGGGAGCTTCTCGGCTTTCTTCTGGTGCTGTATGTTCCAGCATTGAGAAACCCTGTTCCATTTCTCAATACTTCACAATGACGACCTGTTGATTATATTTTCTGCAGGGACTATAAGTGTGCTCTGGACAAAAATATTAACATTTTTTATACGATAACACTGAAAACGGATGCTAATAAGAGATTGATAAGCAGAATGCCAGATGAATGCCATAACTTAGTGAATTAGATTTCTATTAGTGTTTTTCCTGCATTTAGAATAAGGCTGAATTGAAGCACATTTTTAGGGTTCTTTTCATCTCTGGGCGATAAAAGCGACGCCGGCTTTTAAGATATTTTAACATAGCTTACAGATTTTGCCAGAATCAGTTTCCAGGTTTGAGAAGCCACAATAAAACTATTTATGTAAAATCAAATGAGATATAGTTTTATTTTATTCATAAAACCCATTTTCTTCTTAAGTCCAGAAAGTCAGACAGGAGTGAAACTATTGGGTTACAAGTCTCCATATCAGGTTTCCGGGGAACCTCAAAGAAAAAACCTTCTATGCCTTATAGGGTTGCATAAATGGAAAAGAAGTGGCGGTTTGAACATATATGCTTCAAATGTGAAAGAAAAGTATTTCACATGTACGCGCTGTGGGAAGACAAAAATCGTTTATGAACCAAAAAAAGAATGAAATTTTATAGCGTTTCGAGAGATAACAGGGTTCTTGTCTGTTAACTGGATTTTTGTTTTCTGGCAAATCATTCAGACAAAACCTCTTTATTCTGAACAAACCCTTAGTTATTCGCCGAAACTTTTCTTGCTTGACCTGACCTATCATTAAAGGGTTCTACCTGTAAACCGGACTCCTACCTCTCTACTTGATCTTCACTTTCTGATTAAATCATTATCTGTTAACTCGATACCTACTTGTAAAACGGTCACATTAACTCCTTTATTTATATGTTTCTATCTTTATTTCAGTTCAATTTTATTAACACCTTACTTAGTCAATTTATAGGAATTGCTCTCGTCAACAAAAATTCTAAATTCGTGGGCTTATAAGGCGCTTCTTACTTTTTATCGACTGTCCAGCTTTATGCTTCAGAGTTATTATTAAAAGGGTGTACTTATTCATGCCAGAAAAACTATATAGTCAGACTTCGCAAATTATTCTGATAATATGCAAAAATTAGAACTTCTCCCCCTGATATTCAGTCACCAGACTTTTTTTCAAAACTTCTCAAATTTAGTCCCCCGTGACATTTACCCCTACTGTTCTGTAGAAGGCAATGAAGTTAAACTTATATCCGGCCCCCATCATGCTGGCAAAACTTCTCTCCTGAGTCAGGTTGCCAGTAAAACTGATGGAACAAAGCTTTATATCGATTTTGAGGACAGCCGGATTCAGGGGCTTGGACCCGAAGGTCTGCACACCATTGAAGAAATTGCAGCAGAAGTTAGCAAAGAAAAACCTGAAAGAGATGGGGCAGGCCGGATTTTATATTTTTTAGATGAAGTACATAATCTTCAGGGATGGGAGAACTGGGTTGACAGGCTTCAAAGACAAGGGGCAGGAATCTTTTTAACCTCGTCTAAATCGAAATTGATAAATGAATTTTCTTCCGGGTTTGAAGGCAGAGGTAAGGTTTTAAAGCTTTTTCCTTTCTCTTTCAAAGAGTACCTTTTAATTAAAGGTATCGGAATACCAGAGCCTCATCTTTTTACGCCTTCAAGAATCGATGAATTATTATGCACGTTTTTGCAGTATTTCGAAAGCGGTGGTTTTCCTGATGTAATCAAAAACGGTGACACCACGCTTTCCAGGAAATATTTTGAAGAAGGGATGCAAAAGGGGGCTGCAGTCGGGTATAATATTCAGAACCTGAGAGAACTTGCCATATTCCTGATTTCGAACATGGCTTCGGAGTACTCCCTCGAGACCCTGAAAAAAGTCAGTGGAATCGAAAATGAAGAACTCATAAATAGCTATCTGGATTATCTCGAAGACATCTTTTTGCTGTATCGGGTCCCGGAACTCAGTAGCTTCCAGGAAAGTGGGAGTGGAAAATACGTCCTCTACAAAGTTTATGCAGGCGACACCGGTTTTTTCAAGGCAGTATACCCAGGTTACCCGGATAGTCTTGGGCTTAGATTTGAGAATCTTGTATTTCTGGAGCTGCTCAGAAAAGGAAAACAGGTATTTTACTTCCGGAACAAAAGAGAGTGTGACTTCGTTATTAAGGAAAAAGACAGTCAGAAGATCTCGGCTGCGATTCAGGTCTCGGTTTGCTTCGGAAGCCCGGCAGTCAGGGAAAGAGAGCTTCTGGGGCTTATCGAGGCAATGGAAGAGTATGGCCTTGAAGAAGGGCTTATCCTGACAATGGATGATGAAGAAACCGTAAAAATTGAAAGCAAAAGCGGTAAGAAAATAGTCATGGTTAAATCGGTATGGAAGTGGATGCTTGAATAAGGAAAGAGCAGGGTAAGAATAACGGCAGCACTGTTTAATACCCATCTGAAGAATTCTCGAGGCGGCTGAAAAAAGTAACAAAGAAGAAAAGGTAGTAAAAAAGTAACAAAGAAGAAAAGGTAGTAAAAAAGTAACAAAGAAGAAAAGGTAGTAAAAAAGTAACAAAGAGTAGTAAAAAGAATTAAGACATAATTAAAAAGTAAATAAGGACTGGTCAAAAAGCAACCAAAAAGAAAATTGGAACAAAAATGTTCCAGGTTAATTTCTATTCTGATTTCTAGTTTTACACTCCGATACTTCATTTTCTATTCCGATACTTCATTTTCTACTCCGATACTTTTTTCATGCTGAAATTTCGCCCAAAGCAATATCTCTTTCTGCAGTGCTTCCTTCTCTTGTTTCGGTCTTCTTTTTTGCCTCTCTCT
>CAYSZA010000052.1:10138-13905 GCA_964435275.1 uncultured Methanosarcinales archaeon
TCTTCTTTTTTGCCTCTCTCTGAGAGTAAATCCAGAGTGGGATATAGAGACAGAGCACGAAAAAGCCGACTCCTGTAGTAGCCAAGCCTAGTTCGAGACTGTTGAGGTAAACTATTCCTACCAGAAAGAAGGGAATATTCAAAACGGCCGTTGCCAGTGCTATATTTTTCCAGCCGCGTGAGGCTTTGAAGGGTCTTTCTAACTTTGAGAGTTCAGGTCATTTCTCACCTTGAAATACGTATAGAGGCTGACCCCGTTTGCAAGGACATATCCGATTGCCGAGGCTGCAAGAATTGCAGTAGAAGTCCCTAACAGGATCGGGCACATATTAAACAGTGCGTCTGCAATCATTGCGTTCATAGGATGGCCATGCAAGTTCAGTTTGCTGAGGAATGCGGGAAGGTTGCCTTCAATTGACATCGAATAAATCGACCTTGCCGAGGAGAGAAAGGCGGTCTGGATAGTCAGGAGCATGGTAGACACGATGGATTTGCCTATATCATGGACGTCGCCCTCTACCATACTGTTTACAATAGCGGCAAGTTTTTCTGTGCATCTACCGGTACATTTTCTCAAGCTTATTTCAGAATAAAAATAATAAAGTTTAAAAAGAGAAAAATAATAAAACCTGAGACCGTCTCAAGACTAAGGGAACATTCAGGATTTCTATTGTTACAGATCCCTGGCCTGTAATTCTTTACTGACCTTATTTTTTCATAGATCAAAAATATATTATATTATCAGATAGAATTATTAAGAATGGGTTAAGAGGACAGTGCGCGGTCTTATGAAAAGTAACATTGAGATTCTTACCTGGGGGACAGGGTATCTATTTTCACAATCTTAATTAATACTATTTGAATTTTTGATCAATTCATCATGAGTTAAATAATCAAGGAAATATATCTGTCAAAATATAACTTAGAGAATAATATCAGGAGGAGGGGTATGGAAGTAGAAAGTAAGGAAAGGATGGGAAAAACGCATACTAAGCCAAAGAGTATCTGGGAAGACTTTTTTAAGGACAAGAAACACGGAGGGCACAGGTATTCATCTGAAGAATTTCTTGCTATGGAAGCGAAGGAAAAATTATTCCATCTCGACGGAGGCAGGACACTTCTTGATTTTGGGTGCGGCGCTGCAGAACTCCTTACTTACTACGCTCAGGAATATGAACAGCTTGTAGGAGTGGATTTTTCCCCATCCATGCTTGGAGAAGCTAGTAAAAGGATAAGGGAAAGAAACTGCAGTAATATTGACCTTATCCTTGCTGACCATGAAACCCTCTGGGAAAACCTGCATTTCACCTTTGATCGAATAACTGCAGCCGGAGTAATTCAATACTTGACGTTTCAAGAAATTGACGCATTTATTGCCAGTGCGTCAAGGTATCTCAATGCAGATGGTAAAATAGTATTTTTTGACGTCCTGGACCCACGCTTATACCCATTGTGGAAATTAGGAGTATTCTCACCGAACGCGGGAATCTTAAAAGCACTATACCGGGTGGGTTGCGATTTCAGGACTTCGGTATCGTCAACCTTAAGAAACCATCCAAGAAACATCTACGGTTTTTCCCATAATCCTTATAAAATCCAGAAAATTGCAAACAAGCACGGTTTTGAGATGCGCTATGTACAATCAATGTACTATGAATATAAGTATCATGCAATAATGTTTCGGACTTAAAAGCAATGCGTTACGGGTTTAATTTCATGTAATAATGTTCTGGACTGGGAGGGTGAACCGTGAAAGTCAAAAAATGGATCTGCAAAGAGATTTGGAGAGGTTGGATTAAAGTGATACCTTGTCGGTTTCGTGCTTATAAGGTTCAATTTATATTACGAAACGTAAAACCCTTGAGTCTTTAACTCAGGGGATATAAGCGTCAACTTCTACCCTGATTCCCTATAATATCCAGTAGCTTCTTTACTAACATTTCCGATATTTTTACTTTTTCAATAGTCAAACCAGCAAATCCTCAATCCCAGCCCTTCTTACAATATCAATCGCTTTAGCCTCTTCTTCCGGAGTCAGGTGGCGTCCAAGTTCCGGATACTCCATAGCCCGATAGCATGGCCTATACTGGAACATAAGGTTGAACCTGATTTGCGGAATATATTTTGAGACCCATTCCACAATCGGCCTTGTGCAGCATTCCAGGTGGCCAGGAAGGACCAGGTGACGAAGGAGAACTTCTGCGGTTTTATAGGCAAATTCAAAATTTGGCTGCACGATTTCCAGGTAATTTTTTATTTTTGAGTATTTCTGGGCGCATACATTGTTCCCGTACTTGAAGTCCCCCAGGTACACATCTACAACCCCTTCGAGAATTTCAGCAATTTCCGGGGAATGATACATATTTGAGTTCCAGATTACAGGCGTGTTTACAGAGATTTCCCTGACGATTTTCAGAACAGTATGCGTATGTGGAGTTGGAGTCACGAAATTTACATTCCTGGCTCCGTGCATTCGCCGGAGATCGATAAGCTTTGCAAGTTTCCTGGGCTCAATGTGGGTTCCGGCTTCAGGATTAGTTGAGATGTCCCAGTTCTGGCAGTAAACGCAGGAAAAAGCACAGCCCGTCAGAAAGATCGTATGAGAAGGGACAAGCTCAGGCTCTTCTCCCATATGCAGGAACTCGGAGGCGTAGTTGGAAGTGTCAGCCAGCCTGCAAAAGCCTTTCTCACCGGCTTTTCTGTCAACTTCACAGCGCCACCCGCAGCACTGGCAATCTGAGAGCATTCTGTCAACAAGCTCAACCTTAAGGTCAAGAAGGGATGGGTTTGCTTTTGGAAGTTCAAGGAAGTTTTCTGTAAAAAGTGTCAACCTGTCGGCCGTGTCTTTATAGGCAAGAGCTTCCGTGGCTTCGAGTTCAAGTTTTTCCCTGAGTTCTCTGTACTCTTTGATTTCTCTCCCATGAATTTTCCTGAGTTCTTCAAGCTGCATGCCTGGATCAAACTGTACTGGAATTCTTTCGGTTATTTTAAAGAGGGCAGGCATTTCATCTCTTTGCACCTTGAAGTAACGTTTCAGGTACTTTGGGGCTGCCATAATGGAATATTATCCCACATGGGTTAAAGGCTTATTGTTTTTTTCTTCCTGTTTTCTGTTTCGATTTTTAGTTTCGATTTTTAGTTCAGGCTCATTAGTTTTGATTTCCTGTTCTTGATCCTTTTCTGAGTTCTTAACTCTGATTCTATTATTCGTTATCGAACACTCATTATCGCATTTTTGAGAAACTGAAAGGTTTTTCCAGGGATTTTCTCAGGCAAGATTATAAAAAGAAAAAGCTTAACACCTTTATTAACGTGACCACAGCAAGTCAATAAAACTTACTTTAATAAGGCACAATTCCATAATTTAGTGATCTTTCACTTTATTCCTTCTTTAAAGCTTCTTTTTTCTACAAAATCTCCAAATAAGCTGTAATAATCTTGAAAAACAGATTCTTTAGCATTTCTGCCAAAGAATCCTTTTCTTTCTTCGACTTTTCACCCTATTTTTTGACTAAAATCGATATGCTCGGCTATATCCTCTACAACTTATTTCTCAAAAATAGTTTACTACAGCTTAAATGGAGTAAATAATCTGAACAATTCGAGAAATGACTTTTGTGATTTCTTGAGTAAATTTAGTCTTCTCATTTCAGTAAGTTTAACCTTATTCTCAATTCCTTTATCTGTCCTGAACTGCTTCTTGCTATCAGTTTTTAGACTTTTTGAATAATAGCTTTCAACAGGATTATTTGTCGCTGGTGCTCCTGG
>CAYSZA010000053.1:0-13797 GCA_964435275.1 uncultured Methanosarcinales archaeon
GTTATTTCTGTACAGGCCTTGAGAAGACAAGCCCATAATGGTATGGCTTGAGATCGTGCCTGTCCTCTAACTTAAATCCTGCCTCACCGGCCCATTTGATGCACTGCTCCGGCCTGGGCCTTATTGCCAGGGGCGGGCCTCGAGGAGTTTCCGGATCATAATTCCAGTGTATAACCCCTAATTTGCCATCGGGTTTCAAGATTCGGTGAGCTTCTTTAAGGAGTTCTTCGGGTTTTTCTGCGTGGAGGATATTAAAAAGCATCACATAATCCACACTCTCAGCTACAAGCCCGGTACCTTCATGAATAAAGTCGCAGAGCATCGTTTCTACGTTATCTAAATTCCCTTCACCTGCTCTCTGGGCAACCCGGTTTATCATCGCTTCTTCGATATCAGCAGCGTAGATTTTTCCTTTTATTAATTTTGATGCCGGTATGGTAAAAGTCCCGTACCCGCATCCGAAATCAACTACATCCACCGTATTATTGTTAAGCCCCATAATTGTCAGGACTTGCTCCGGCTCAAAAAAGTTTTCCCAGAGATCTTCATAGGGCATGCCGCTTTCTCTTATTTTCATACTCAATGCTCCATGTGTTTAGAGTAACTGTGCTATCATCACTCCATACGTACGTCAGCTGTAATACCCAAGGCTACAGCTAATTCAGGCTTAAAAAATCCGGCTTTAAAAATAGAGAAATGAGGTTAAAATTTCCGGATTAAAATGAGTGGAAATAGAGGCTAAATCCACTCACAGAGGCCCTGCGTATTTACTCATAACGTCTTCCATTAGAGTAAGCCCTCCGCTGAACCCTGCGTAACTGCGTTCGAGTATCACACGGTCATATGACGGGAATGAAACCGTCAGGTGTATTGCATTAAACTCCGGGCCGGATATGAAAGTCTCAAGAGAACTTGCAAGCAGGAACATGAAATTCCTGTCTTTTAAATTCTCCCGAATCCTGTAAGCGTCGACTTCATATATTATTTCGGGCCATGCAGGAGTTTCAAGGCCGGCTGTCAGTTCCTCGTTTATAAGTTCACGAGCTTCCTCAGGCGGATTGTCCGTTATCTGGACAACGTCAGGCAGGTATCCCACTTCGTTTGCAAGGTACTTTGTAATGCTTACAGCCGAATTGCTGTCGGCGACCACTGCAAAGTAAGGATGAGGTCTGGCGATCAGGAGTATATCGCCAATAAATTCTGCAAACCTGTAAGCTCTCTTTTCCTCTCTGGCAATCAGATGTTCAATAACATCGGCTGAAACATCTAGCCTTTCTCCTATAACTCTCAGGAACTCTGAGGTTTGCTTTGGTCCTATTGGGACTCCGGGGAAGGAGATATAAGGAGTATTGAACTTCTCTTCGAGTTTCTTTGCAGTTTTATGCCCGATCCAGCTTGAGAGGACAATATTATATTCAGCAGCCGGGATTTTTTTCAGGTTTTCAAGCGCATCAAACTCTCCTACGATCAGATTTGCCTTCAAGCCTATTTTTTCAAGAAGTGTTTTTATCTCCCTTGCTTCCCCCTTCCAGAATATGTGCTGAGAAGGGACTATACCGAATACATTTACCAGTCCTTTTTCTTTCGGAACCTTTTCAAGGAGCTGATCTATTACAGCGTCGAAAAAGTACTCGTAGCCATCGTATGAGGTCCCTGCAAACCCTGAGGTATTCACATGTATGATCGGAACGTCAGGGTTCTTTTCTTTATACCTTCTGATAACCGACCCCACATCGTCTCCTATAAGTGAGGGGACACAGCCAGAGATGACTGCAAACAACTCTCCATTTACAAGTTCTACCGTTGACTCAATAAGCTTTTCAAGTTTTTTCTCCCCGCCGAAAATAACATGCTCCTCAACTAAAGAGGAACAGGGGGTGCTTGTTCCGCCGTGAGGGCCTCCAGCATTCTGACCACCGCCGTAAAATTGGCCGAAAAGCTGCCCGATTCCACATCCTGCTCCGGAGTGGAGTATAGGAACTACTCCAAATATCCCGACTGCAGTTGAATAAGCTCCTCCGAGTGCACAGGAGTAGCGTGGCGCTTCGATGGCGCCTGAAATAACATTGGTTGTCTGTAAAGATTCACTTATTCCCATAATTCCACCTTTTTAGTTCCTGTTCAGTCTTCTTCTCAATTCTCGGCTTCAAGATAATAAAGCGAATTCGGCTGTTTGTACCACCAGTCTCTATACGTACTCTGCGTCTTTTCTTTCATTGTCCGCTGGTAAGAATGGCTTTTTAGAGATTGCAAAAGGAAATTTCCAAATGCGACAGCTCCTGTATACCCGCTCTGGGCACTCCAGGGATGTGGGTCGGACCTCAAGGCATGTACCCTTGTAACACCCTTTTCGCGCTTGAACGCCCCTCCCTGGAACGGGCAGGTCATTGCAATATCGGGATTTCTCTGGTTTGTGATATGCGTCTGTTCCGCAGCCTGGAAGGTATTTACCAGGATGTCAAAATCCCCTACCTGGGAGAGCAATTTTTCAAGATCCTTGAGGATGAGGTTGTCAAAGTCCTGGCACATTGCAGCCGATGATTTAAGGCCAAGTTCGTCAAAGTACGGGACCTGCGCCAGAAGCCTTCCCTGGCCAAGAGCACCCAGCACTTCTACTTTTTCTCCATTGCCTTTGAAGTTCTCGAACTCGTGTTTGATTGCTTTCAGTTTTGGAAGCCACTTTTTATGTTCTTCTTCGATGAGGGCCTCTACTTCCTTTTCTTTTCCGGTATGCCTCCCGATTTCCCTCAGCCACTCGTCAGTGTTTGCGATTCCCATAGGCGAGGGATAGAGGAAATAAGGCACTCCATATTCCTGCTTAAGCCCGCGCGCGAGATAGTCCGTATAAGTCGGGCACAGGGGTGCAGTAACCGCAGCCTCGGAGAGCTGCTCAAATTGTTCTACTGATGCGAATTCTGGAACAAAATTGACTCTCAGGCCAATTTTCCCAAGCAGGCGCTTTATCTCCAGCCTGTCCTGCCAGGTGTACGAGAGCATGCTCGCTACATTCACGAGATCCTCCTGCTTCTTTTCCGGCTTTTTGGTGAGGTACTTCAAAACCGCGTGCCAGAAGGCATCATACCCCGTCTGGACAAGTTTTGAGCGTGAACCCTCACAGTGAATCGGGACTATTGTTGCCTTTACTTCGGGCTGGACCTGTGAGACAACGCCTTCGATGTCCTCTCCGATTATTCCTGAAGTACAGGATGTGAGTATGAAGATTGCTTTTGGATTGTACCGCTTCTCAGCTTCTTTTATTGCTGCGCCGAGCTTTTCGCCTGCTCCGTACACTACGTCTTTTTCGCCGAGATTCGTTGTCATCCAGTGGAGGTCGTAATTCGCCGGCCGGCCGAGTTCAACCGGCACATGCCTGTAAAGTTCACGGTATCCGAGTGCTGCTGAAGAGCAGCCTACAGGTGCATGATATATAGCTACAGCATCACGGATTGTTCCGATCCTTACTGAAAGATAGAAGTTCAGAACACAACCGCTTGACTGCTGAAAATTCCTCTCTCTTTGCCTGAGGCAGCCGCTACGGGCTTCTTTTGCAAGATCACTTGCCTTTCCATACCAGACATTTATGCCGTTTGCCCTCTGTTCTCTGTTGGGACATGTAGCCCGTGATAGGTCGATTCTTTCTTCGACAAGTTGATTTTCAGTAAGTTCGGTTTCTGACATTACTATTTCTCCGTAAGAGACCTGATTTTTTAGTTAATTCGTCTCCAGTAAGTTCTGCTCCTGGCATCACCTCCTCCATTCACATTAATAGATATATAAATCGGGGATTCAGCAAAAATGTGATCTAGTTTCTCATTATCCGAATTTTTGCGGCAAGAACCAATTATAGAGGAATTCAAGAAAATCATTAAACCTACGAGAATTAGACCTAAAAGAATTAGACCAAAAGAATTAGACCTAAAAGAAAGAAGTCAGCGGGGATACTTATAAAAGAAATTAAATGAGATATAAGAGAAGATATTAGAGAAGAAATTAACGAGGAAATAGAATGGCTAAGATAACAGACGAATTAGTGATCCGTGGGAATCATATTAAAAACCGAATTGTAATGCCTCCTATGGTTACTTTTTCTTTTCACGGGGATAATGGATCTTATTATGGCAAGCAGCACATCGAACACTATGCGAAGCGTGCAAAAGGCGGTGCAGGTCTTATTATTGTGCAGGCCACCAGCGTTTTTGGTGCTGTAGATTTCACAGGGATGTGGTCAACAGGTGATATTGCAGCTTTAAAGCAAATTGCTAGCAACTGCCACGAATATGGTGCGACGATAATGCTGCAGCTTCATTGCGGCAATTTGAATATTAACGAGTTGTCAGCTACAGAAATTCATTCAATGCAGATGAATATGAAGCAGGCAGCCCTCCATGCCTGTGAAATAGGTTTTAACGGCGTTGAATACCATTTCGCCCATGGATTTACCTTATGCAAGTTTCTTGATGCTTCTTACAATCGCCGAACAGACCAGTACAGCGGTGACGCTCTAAACAGGGCAAGAGTTTTAACACAAATTATACCGGAGATTCGGAACAACACTCATAGAAATTTTATTGTCAGCGTACGCATGGGTGAGTATCTGCCAGAAAGCAAGGACGGCATTGAGGCAGCTAAAGCCTTTGTGAAAGCAGGTATTGATTTACTGCACATTTCATTTGGCATGCAACCTCCAACAAATCCGGTTCCGGAAGGTTTCATCTGCAGTTCTATAACCTATAGCGGCTGTAAGATAAAAAAAGAAGTAAAGATTCCTGTTATCGCAGTTAATGAAATCCGCACGGAAGAACAGGTACGGTTCTTAATTGAGAATGATTATGTGGATCTTGTTGCTGTCGGCAGGGGAATGTTAGCTGACCCTGAGTTTGCCAATCATGTGATAAACAGCGAGCCTGTAAACATGTGCCTGGGATGTGAGAGGTGTTTCTGGTTTACTGATAATACGCTTTGTCCTGCAGGAAAAGACGAATGAAATTGTGGATATTTAAAGGAGGCTTATTCTAAGTTTCTTTCTTCCGGTATCTTTTGGATATCCCTTTTCAGTTCAGGAAGTCTTTCATTTGCAGTATTCCAGACAACACTCAAATTTACACCAAAATAAGCATGGATTAGAACATCTCTGATTCCTGCCATTTTTTTTCCAGGGAACAAACGGATATTCCTTTCTTACCTCTTCAGGAATGTGTTTTGCTGCTTCCCCAATAATTTCAAGTGCGTGGCTTACGGCAAAGATTGTTTTTTCATCGAAAACAAATTGATCGAATTCCATTCCTTCAATAAAACGTTCACAACTTTCAATTGTTTCAAGGATATCCTGCAGATAATCTCCTGCTTCACGCTCAGTCATATCTGCACGACCTCTTCAAGAATTCTTTTCCCTATCCTCGGCTTTAACGCACTTTTCATGACAAGATCTACTTCTACGCCGAGTATTTCTGAAAGCTCCTGTTTGAGCCCGATGAATTCCAGGATGTCAGGTTCTTTAGAGAATTTCACAAGAATATCGAGGTCGCTGTCCTCTTTTTGTTCCCCGCGAATATAAGAACCAAAAATCCCCAGATAGCTGATGTTATACTCCTGTGTAAGTTTCGAAAGATGCTGCCTGATAATTTTTGAGAAATATGCTGCATCCTTTGCTTTTTTGTCGCTTGATTTAATGGCGGTATTGACTGTCATGTGGCCTCATAATCTTGAGTTTAAGTTATTACTCGCGAAATTAGTTTTGTAGTATAATTTTGTGTTCCATATTTAAAATTAAGGTTTAATTTACTAGTAGCTTTAAGATCAAAAAAGAAGTAAAGATTCCCGTTATCGCAGTTAATGAAATCCGCACGAAAGAACAGGTACAGTTCTTGATTGAGATTGATTATGTGGATCTTGTTGCTGTTGGCAGAGGTATGTTAGCTGACCCTGAGTTTGCCAATCATGTGATAAACAGCAAGCCTGTAAACATTTGTCTGGGATGTGAGAGGTGTTTCTGGTTTACTATGATACGCTTTGTCCGGCAGGAAGTGATATGTAAAGTTAAGGATGTTGGATCCTTAGAAAATAGAAAGCAGTCATAATGATTGAACTGAAAACTGCAGGATATTAATTATAAAGCAGACCTAAAAAACCAGGTGTTTAAGAAAAAAGCGTTTTTTGAGAGTTGCCTTCTAATTGTTATTTTTTATTGATTTCTTAAATATTCATATTTTTCTAAATAAAGAATAAGATTCCATATAATTTAAACACTTCTTAATTTTTCAAAAAACAGGATTATATGCTATACAATTAATTATATTATAAAACATAACTTACTCAGCTGTTTTGAGTATACATATCTATTGGCTCCGCTACAATAATTCGTAAAAAAGATGCAATCGAATAAAGGGAATCAAGGAATAGTAATATGGATCCAGATTCTATTTACATAGAAAGAATCATTAATCCTCCTGATGGAGAAAAAAGCCAAAGATCGACGATATATATCTCTGCAAAAGGGAGCAAGACGTACATAATTGATAGCATAACAATAACACATATAAGAGGTCTTTTTGCAATTATATTCGATGCCGATACACGTGGTTCTCTTAAACCTGATGCTGAATATGTTTTTCCGTTTAGGTATAATTCATCTGAAACCTATCAAATGAATCCTGCTCTGATGATAAACCCTACTGATAATCATGAGATCTTTTTTACCTTAGGATTATATCCTCAAGGGGTTTTTAACTCGGGAGGCGGCCATGTACAGGTAACTCTTAATTACCATATAGAAAATAGCAATGTATGTGGTACTCTTGAATTAGTGCCCACGGTGAAATAAGTTAGGGACTTATAACATTTAAGTTTTCATTAAAGTTTTTAAACATGGGCGAGGACGGTACAGCTAACTTAATTGCGACAAGATATCCTGTTTACAATGCAACTGACAATATTTTAGCCCAAAAAACGGAACCCTTTTACCTGTACAACAAGCTGACGGATATTCGGCTGCAATGAAGTGCAGGCTGGAAATGTGTATAGTAAGCTAATTTTCTTAGCGGTTTTCAAGTTTGGTTTTTTACCTGTTTTAGAACATCTAATAAGAATAAATGTTTCAAAAGAATATTATTTATCGAATTGCGTAATTAAATAAATTGTATATGCAGCGCATCTAATACAAAAACTAAATATTTATTTGCTGATGCTGCAAATCAAAAGGGGGAACTCATTATGGAAACATTTAGAGGGCTTGTTTATATAAAACAGGGGCGCATTGGATATAAAATAGAAGGACCTGATTATTACTTGCAAACCTTTAACAGGGAATATTTTTTAAAATATGAGGATAGAGAACCATGGAAATTGGACAAATATCTTGAATCATTCTGCCGCAAATTTGTTGAAGTTACTGGTGAACTTGATTCTGAAAATAATGTAATAAATGTCAAAGATATCCAGGAAATCGATGTAAAATATATTCCTAGAGACAATGAAATACAGTTGACTAGGAAAGAGTGAAGACTACACTTTATTTCTTGAGCCCGTCCCAAGACCAGGTTTCCTCTTAAATCAATAAAAGACTCAGAACTATATTCCATGACAAGAGACTCGATTAATCTTTCAAAATTTGAGAATCAGGATGAGACTCAGGAAACCAATTTTAAGTTTTGAGATGAGCTCAATAATATAACGCTTACAATAAATTGAAATCAGCAGATTTCCTTATTTTGTTCACTCACGGATTAAAAACGTTATCATTAGAACTGATTTTTAGAATGGTATTTTTCCCTTCGATAGCTGTCGTCGTTAAAAAAGTATCAGGTTAGATCTTTTTGCACATTTATTGATTGTAACTCAGTATATGATACTCTTCATCGTAATCAATTCTATAAATCTCTGGTAGCTTAGCAATGGAAACTATCAGGTCTGGAGTTATCGATACTGCAACACCATTAATAATGTATAAGATTTTCACATCACTTGCTTTGCCATTAGATTTTGCACTATTAAGAAGGCTTATGAGATTTTTCTGTTGATTATCGATCTGATCTCTCCCACTATCAGTATCCCATTTGACATTTCGATCAGTTAACATAATAATTACAGGTATTTGTTCAGTAGCTGTAGACGTAGCGATTTTTGCACTTAGTGATGCTGATATCTTTTGAGAAGAGGAAGATATTTTGTCGTTTATGGTAATATTGTCAGATACGTTTGTGTTCTCAGCCAATCCTGTAGTTGTTTCTTTCATTATGAATTCCCCATGTGATTATTAACCTCACCTGTAGTAAATATTATTTCTGGATTATATATAAAAATCTCGTTAAAAAATTGTGTTGCAGGAAAAATAAACTTTCTGTTTATAAGACGAATATAATATCTATGTCAATATTTGGATATTGCAAAACATGTAGGATATTGCAAAACATAGTAATTTTCAGCAATTCAGTATAAAAATTAATACTCGGTAAAAGTTTTCCATGCTTAATTCATGTGCCGAAGACTCATTAAATTTTAGACAGTAAACCAAAAGTCCAGTAAAACAGGAATGTTTCTAACTCTTTTTCGTCATCACAAAAGCAGGAAGAACCATTTCGTATAGGCCCTGATCCAACTCATCTACATCTTGTATTACCATTTAGATTAACAATTTTTCCACATTTATCACAAGAAATGCATCTAATGTATAAAGTACCATGATCACCAATTTAATTACGACTAATAAAATCTTACCGAAGATCAAAAGAAGAAAATGAAAAATATTTGTAACTGCCACTTATCTAGAACTTTCTAGTTTTATACTCCATCCGGCAGTATATCAAATGTTCTTTAAATTTGAAGTCAATTTTTTGTGTGCAGTGTGTAATTTTGTTCTCCCGATATGAAATTTTTTATCTGGAATTTCTTAAAATTTGTGATTTTATAGAAAACGAACACGATATTCTTTGAATAACATGCACAACTGCCTATTTCTGTTACCTGATTATAGAAGTTTCTTGCCTTAAGTACTTCTCCAAACTTCCTTTTTAAGGCTGCATTTATTTGCTGACTCCGTTTTAGACTCAAACTTTGTTTGTTGAAAAAGTACCAAAAAAGTATTTAATACGTTTTCTAAGACTTAATGACCCTTGAAAAAAATACTTTTTGAGTCTCTTTATAAATGATGTATCTATAGAAAGAAATTATATAATTAGATTAAATAAAAACGTGGATACAAAAATTTAAGCTGTACATACGGGGTAGAAAGAAATGTCACTTGTTGATACCAAACTCATTGAAGGTATGTATTCTCCGAGGAAGAGATCGAGAAGCTTATTAAGGACGTGACAGACGTTATTGTCTCGTTCATGGGAAAAAAATCTCCGTAGCTATACATTAGTAGTAGTCGAGGAAGTAAAGAGCGGTAGCTGGGGGGTAGGTGGACAGGCAATTGGATTGGAGGAAGTAAGGGCCATGCAAGAGGGTACTTCAAAGAAGCCCTAAGCCATATTAAGGAAAAACCGGAGATTAGCTGGCAGGATTTGATGTCTGCTAGCGATCTCACCGTTCCTATGCACAATTACTGTCAATATCCTCAGAGAATAAAATGCTTTAGAAAGCGAAGTGAAAGTATTGTCTAATATTGTTATGAACATTGGTAGGCGACTTTATCGACTCTTTTATCTCTTACAACTCACATGTAGTCTCTATTTTTGATTTAAATCTTCTCCTTTCATTCTATCCTGGACGAGCAGATAAGCCCTTAAGCGAGCTCGTATATGGCATGTGAAGAAAAACCAGCTCACATCCAAAGATTTACAACTAAACAAAATAAGGTAAGAAAAACTTTCTTTATCTTCCTTATAAATTGCTATTTTCCTTCTTCCCAAAACCCACTCTCCATCAAATCTGACCAGCCGAAATAACCACAGATATATATCAGGGTTATTCAAAATAGCTATATATGGCAGTCGGAGATAACCTTTTTTGTATAGTTAATCTTACTTTCGAATATTCTGGATTTACTTTTTGATCTCTGTAGAAGTCCTCTGAATTTACGAATATTAACTGGTTAAACTGAATAGCCTGGTATATTTTTGTTTATCTATTTTTAGCCTCTTGAAGCTGATTTAGATAAGTTTTCTACAAAGCTGGTCTATCTGATTTATTTTACCATTCTTTAGATTGGCTTTTTACAGACTAACCAGGAGTCTATTTTACCTTTAAAAACCAGGGAGTTAGCCATTATATGACAGAAGGAGCTGAAAAACTTGATTTTGTTAATCCTGAATTTGGGGTTTTTAGGGTTGATTCTTAAGAAATCAGGCAAAAAATTCTTAACATTTCTTATGTTGATTGGAAAAAATCAGGATTTTCTAAGGTAAATTTGCACTATATGAAGCAAAATGCCAGAAGTGATAAGTCATCTTTTCTGAATAGCCACGTTTTAGAGAGGATTAAAGCATGGGAAAACCTGGTTTCCGGGGGTTAGTCGGTGGTCTAATTACTTGCTTTTTCTATTTTGCTTTCTCTATTCGACCGATACCAGTAATTTAGAGCATCTCGATGAAGCCCAAGTGCTATTATGCTCATAACTATACTTACCACTAGCAAAAAGGGCGAGTCCAGGATGACTCTTGAAACTAATCCTGCTATCAGGAAATAGGCATGAAATCCGAGAGGCACAAGAAAGACAAATGCAGCCTGGGACCGGACCGAGATTTCCGGGCGTAATGCCAGTATCAATAGCAGAGCACTTCCTAAGACTGCAATAATAGTACCATAATGTATCAGGTCATTGGGAATGTTGGTAATGAGCTCGTTGGTAATAAGCACGCCTGCAGTGCCGCAGATTATAGCTCCTGCAGGGGAGAACCAGCGCCCCCAGATACCAGGTAGCTTTGACAGCAGTCGAAGGCTTGCTGAAAATGAAAACACAACCCAGAACCATGCCCAGAAGTTGTTGTAAGGAACACCGAAGTACTGATAATCAAACCCTTTTCCCCAATCCCACATGCCCAGGCGGATGGCTACTGCATCCATGGAAAGGTCGATGTTCAGGGCCATCAGCCCGTCGAGCACAGGCCGTGCCCATTCCGGAAGGCTGGTTTTATCGGAAAAGGCGCGAACGCTATAGATGATAGTCCCCCACGCCACCCCAACGACAACAGGGACAGGCCCAAGCATTACCAGAAAGCTTCCGTACTCGTAGGCGTCGAGTTGCTGGATAGTAGCCCATTCCAGCAGCAAACCGAAGAGCACTCCCGCAAGAAGCTGCCAGGCTACCGAAGAGCCTCGCTGCCATGCATTTTGCAGACAGGCCAGAAAGAGCACTAAAACCAGAATCTCGAAGGTAAGAAAGTATAGATTTAGCAAGGGCATGCGCATTAGATAATGAATGACGGCTTAAAAAACTTGCGAGAATGGTTGATAACATGCTCTGAATTAATCCCTCGTATATGGATAATTTCTCAAGAGATTAGGCAAAAAATTCTTAACATTTCTTATGTTGATTGGAAGAAATTAGGGTTTTCTAAAGGCACTTTGCATTACAAGAAACAAAACGGCAAAAGTGATAAGTCTTTCACGCTCAACAGCCATGTTTTGGAGAGGGTTAAAGCTTGGGAAAACTTAGTTTTGGGTGGTTCAGGTTAACCCCTAAAGAAGTTTTATTTATAGGCACTTTTAAGCAGATACTTACAAAGAACAAGTAGATAGACTAGCTTAATGAGGTCATATAGAAGCAGGCAGTACACATTTAGAGCATTATTCATGAAAACAGCAAGTTAAATACAAGCTTTTACCCGAGATTATAGAGCAAACGCTAGTAGCGCTTTTGGTAACGTTTTTAATAAATTTCATAACGAAAATTTCATAAAGTTTATTTACATCGAGCCGTAAATGATGATATGTGATAAAAATTGATAAATTCTGATTGGGTAACACAAGCTATCGTTACTGGAATTATCATTCCTATTCTAGTTATTCCAATCAATATCTACTTATCAAACAAATTCGATAATAAAGGTCTACACGTACAAGGGAAAAACGCATATAGAAATTTTTTAATCGATAATTCAAAACCGATAGATAATCTTTTTTATAAATTAGATAGATATAAACGCGACACGAGGATGAAAGACTTTTTTTTATTGAAGGGATACCATTAGGTCTTCTTTTTTTCGTCTATTTACTTTTATTGTCGGTTACGCTTTCTAAAATAAGTGGATTCAATAAAATCAGTTTTTTCACACCTTATTATAATTATTTTTATAACGGACAAAAAGACATTGATTTGCTTGGTGTAGTTATGTCTTTTAACTTGTTTACTGTAATTACAATAATAATTATAGCTTTCTTTTTTATTATTTTCTATTTAAAAGGATATACTGAGCCCAAGCTTACAGAGGAGTTATCATTAAAAAAGTGGTCAAAATATATTTATTACTCATATTGGTTTTCAATAGGGTTATTAATTGGACTTAACATTGGTGTTTTGCTTTTTACTGTTTCTATTGCTGATACAGTCATAAAATTGATAATAAAGCTTTCGAGTCTCAGGATAAGTGTTTTAATAGGTTTCTATGCATCAGTTTTTTTTATGAACTTTATATTTATAGTTACTCTGTACAGGGAAATTAAATATTTTACAAATCGTTTTAAGCAAAGGGTGACTGATTTCTATATTGATGATTTTCCTCACATACGAATAAAAACAAATGGGGAAGATATTTCTGGCAAAGTTGATGATATACACAACGAATCGTTAATAATTTTGAATGAGGACTGCGCAATGAAAGCCATACGTTGGGATCAAATAACAAGTATGGAGATAGACAAAGATATGGTAAAAAGCAAGATAACTATGGAATCCTTGCCGGAAGTCATACAGAAAAAACCTTGGTGGAAATTCTGGCGAAGAAATTAGCTTTTTTATTCTTTTTTCTTAGTTGATATTATTCTAAATAAACAGGTAGTTGAGTAATTTGGTAAGCGCTGAGAAACCTCTTGAAAAGAGACAACAATTAATTAAAACAAGATATGAAAAGAAAGAAAAATTACTTGAAAAAGAGCTTGATAAAAGAGAACGTTTAATTCAAACATATCTTATTATTTTTGGCTTGTTTTTATCTTATGATAAAGAAGAGGCACTTCAAATAGATGCAATGCAAAGATTTTTACAGTTTATATTTTTTGCTTTGATATATTATACTTATATCACAAAATACACCTATTATATGAGGAGTCGGCCAGAAAAATTACTCTTCTATATTATAAATGGATCAGCGTTTTTTTGTTCATTAATTTTCAGTTATACTTTGCTTGATTATATTTATGCAGTTGGCACTAATGGGGTTGGGCTTCCAATCCCGAAGATAGTAGCACTCTTTTTAATAGTTGTTATAACTTGGTTTCCACTGTATTTCTCCAGTGATCTACAAATTAATTTCCCTGAAACGATGATGTTGGAAGAAGCGAGAATAATATATAATTATTATATGTCAAAGACTAAAAATATTTTAAATATTTTACTTTATATCATATTAATTTTAACTTTTTCAATAATATCTTACATAATTTTATTTGTAGTGCTAAAAACTATAGATGGAAGTTCAAATTTAAATTTATTTAAGCTTATATTATTACTACTTGCATTTATTTTAGATTTAGTATTATTCTCTAAAATTATGTCGCTTAGGACAAATTGGCACACGATAACAGTTTCGATAGAAAATAAGAGAATCGAGATCTTTAAATACGATCGCGTTATTTCTTGGAAATATATATTAGAAAAAGGTTTTCCCTTTGTAGTATTATGTACTTTTTCTATTATTTTTT
>CAYSZA010000054.1:0-13761 GCA_964435275.1 uncultured Methanosarcinales archaeon
ATAACAAGCCTCAAAACTCTATAAATAATACAGGTAAAAGAATACAGGTAAAAGAGCCTTATGCATCTGTTTTTCAGGATACGACTCCATTACCTCTGGCTTAACATTTTATGTTGATTTTCAATTTAAGACGTTAATTTACTTTTCTACAGTTACATAATTATGTCTCGTTTTACTGCCAGTGTCTTTTGCGTTCTTTACTGTCAGGCTAACGGTGTACTCTCCGGCTTTTCTGTACTTATGTTCAGGGTTTCTGGTTGTCGAGTCGTTCCATCTCCAGAATCCCATTCTCATAAATCAAGTGAACCTGTACTATCGTCAGTAAACTGAACCTTTAACGGGGCTCTTCCGGAAGTACAAGAGGCAGATAGTCAACTGAATTATAATAATCGTCCAGTTTATATGGCTCATCTGCAAAACCGTCTCCGTCAGTATCGGAATGAGTCTGTGAGAAACCGTCGCCTGAGGGTGTTGCCCAGTAATTACCGCCCAGATAAGGGCCACCTATAATGTTTTTTCCAGTTGTTTTTTTGGTGGCGAATATACTTACGATTCCATCAGGAGAATTTATATTTACAGTATTGTTAAAAATATTATTAGTAAGGATACATGAGGCGTCAACAAGAAATAATCCGTTACTACAGTTTGTAATTCTATTTCCACTGACTGTCATGACTTTGTACATAAGGTCAAAGGCATATACTCCTGTTTCACAGTTGGAAATATCATTATTGAGAATGTACTCGCCTCCGCTGTACATATAGAAACCGACATCAACACCGGTATTAAAATTAGATATTTTGTTATTTTGAACCGTGCAGGAAAAAGCTCCATTTGTAGACTCGGAACGGCCAAAAGAAAAACAAACACCCGAAGATTTTCCTGGACCTCTTATATCAAAGCCTTTTATTATAACATTACTTTCATAAATATTGAAGGCATTATTTTTAGCTTTGATTATTGCTTTGTATGGACTGCTTGACACTACAGTTAGATTTGCAGTTGAAACCTCTATATCTCCAGTGTATGTTCCGGGCTTTACAACTATTGTATCTCCGGAGTGCGCTTTATTTACTGCTGTTTGAATCGAGTTTCCAGACTCAACGTAAATAGTTGCAGCAGAAGCACTGGTAGTTATAGCTTGAAATACTAACACTACCGCTAATGTCATCAACATAATTTTTTTTGTTTTCAGCAAGACAAAAACCCCGATAAATTCCATTAGTACCTGTAAAGTTCCTCAACGTACTTACTTTGATTGACCAACGTGACTTAATATTATCAAGAATTTAATCAACTATTAAATAGCTGACTATCCACAATTTAATTAATTATCAAGTAATTAATTGGAACTCTCACTTTTGAATGATATGGATTTATTAACAAATTTGCAGTGGTTTATTTAAAGAAGATAAATATGTCGAGCTGCTAAAATTATAATAATAGCCTGTAATCAGCCTATAATCAGCCTGTAATCAGCCTATAATCAGCCTATAATCAGCCTGTAATCCCTGCGAGTTTTATTATCATACAGTTTTACTTATAGTTCTATTTATTGACCAGTATTGACTTAAATTACACAAGCTTTATATATAATTATCTAATTGGATTTCTAACAACTAATATGGCTTTATTAACTGATTAACATTCTTTTGATTCAATACCCTATGTCTCTATACTCAGTTGATCTTTTTTCAGTAACTTTCTCTCGGTTATTTGAGGAATATTATCGGAAGCAAGAGAGCCTGAGGACTATGCAAAAAATAATGGAACTGTAAGATAAATATTTATAGTCAGTGCAAGTAGCTTATATCAATGTAAAAACGTAAAAAACTTCACAGTGGGGGAAAAACATGAAAATTAGAGTCGTTAGTTCAAGAGAAGAAATCTTTACACTAAATCCTAATGAGCGTGTCGTTCATCTGGCTTTCAGGCCTTCGAATAAAGATGTCTTCGCACTCGTTGAGACCTGCCCGAAGATTGATGTAATTCAGTTACCTAAATCTTACATGAGTACAGTTTCAAAATCGATAGAAATGTTCCTTGAGATGCAAAAAATTCACCTCATCGAAGGTGACGTCTGGGGCCACAGGAAGGACATTAACGAATACTATACCATTCCGTCATCAGTTATTGAGAAAGTCAAGGAAATGAAAATTGAAGGTAAATCCAATGAGGATATTGAAGCAAAAGTTTCAAGGGAAAGCAAGATCAACCCTGAAATGGTTGCTTATATCGTAAACAAGGAAGCTCCTGTCTGAACTTGGACAGGAATATGCCGTTAAACTCAGTCTTGACTGGAGATTGGATCGTACTGAAAAATAGTCCGAAAGGTCTCATCTTTCATGAGCCTGCACTAGTTGCCTGATCTCCAGCTTAAGTTTCCCATTTACGGATGCTCTGGAAAATTCTCTGATTTGAAATATAGCCTATATTTCCCTTCAGCGAGTCCTCCAGGGAGATCTTGCCCTTTTTATTGCAGGAACGCTTCACCTGTTTTGTTGGGATTCTTCAATCTGAATCCTTAAGTTTCTTGGTCCTTTACTTTCTTAATCCTTGAACTGTTAATCCTTGAACTATTAATTCTTGGACTATTTAATCCTCAAAATTCTGGATTTTTAACTCTTTGGGACCAAATTCTCTTGCTAGAACCTGTACGGTTATTGACGTGGAGCGCGGAGGTCGCGAAAACCCAATCCCTTTAGGGTTGGGATGAAGCAGAACCTCGCACAGTAGTTAATATAACTTCATAACTTAATACGGATGTTAATTCCGTAAATATTTAAGTAGTTTAAAGTAGTATAAAATATAATGATTTGTGGCTATCGATACCGTATTTACCCTAACAAAGAACAAAAAGTACTTTTGGAAAAACACTTCGGTAGCTGTCGGTTTGTCTACAATAAACTTCTTCATATTAAAAGAACACTATATGAAAAATTTAAAATAAGTGTTTCGGAATTTGATCTTAATAATTTGATCTTAATAAACACATTCTTGTTCTGAAAGATTTATATCCTTGGCTAAAAGAAATAGATTCTCAGGCATTGCAGCAAATTAGTAGAAATCTTAATACCGCGTATAAAAACTTCTTTAATGGGTCAGAATTTCCAAAATATAAGAGTAAAAAAGATTGTGATTCATTTCAGATTCCACAAAGATACCGATTTGAAGGCAAAAAGCTCTTGTTGCCTAAAATCGGTTTGGTGAAAATTAAATTGCATAGAGATATGATGCAGGGGAAAATGAAAACTGCAACCATATCCAAAACTCCAACTGGAAAATACTATATTAGTATAATTGTGGAAAATGAAGAAGAATATCCTGAACCAGAACCATTTTCTCATGCAACTATGATAGGAGTAGACGTAGGGAATATCACTTTCGCTACTCTTTCTACAGGAGAGAAAATAGAACATCCAAAATACTTGAAATCCTCTTTGCAGAGATTGAAGTGTTTGCAGAGAAGAGTTTCAAAAAAGGTTTTGGGTTCTAATAATTGGAAGAAAGCTGTAAAGCAGGTATCAAAAATACATGAGAAAATAGCTAATCAGCGTAACGATTTCCAGCACAAAGTTTCTAATTGGTTAATAAGCGACAACCAAGCAATAGCCGTAGAAACTTTAAACATTAAAGGGATGATGAAAAACCACAAACGAGCACAGAGTATAGCCGATTCCGCATGGTATTCTTTCGTTTTGAAATTGCAGTATAAAGCAGAATGGTATGGAAAAACAGTAATTAAAATAAATCAATGGCTACCATCATCCAAAATGTGCAATATTTGCGGATACAAACATCCCAATTTGACGGAGTCAATAAGAGAGTGGCAATGTCCCGAATGTAAAAATACCCTCGACAGAGACATTAATGCCGCTATAAATATCAAAAACTTTGCACTCGCGGAACGCGAGGAAGGGCTTGGGGACTCATTTCCAATAGGAAAGGGCATGAACCAAGAAGCCCCGTTGCTTTAGCGCGGGGTAGTTCACCTCTCTTTTGTCTATCCTTTAACCTCACTCTTTTTGATCTCCTTGCTCTGGAATCCGTTACTATCAAGGGTGACTATTCTCAGGAAACGTTCTTTTTCAGGACACAGATTGAATGTTCTGCTGTTTTCAATGGGGAGACCTTCAGGATTCCGATGACCGTGAACTTGGTATGTGTTCCCGTTTGTATTCTTGTTGAAGCTTACAGCAACCAGGTATGCGTCTTTGGGCTCACCCACTCCGTTAATCATCTGTTCGGCTCCGATAAAAACCAGATTTTCAGGAAGGCTGCTCAGGCCTCCGTGAGTTACGAGCACATATCTGTTATGAAATTTGTAGTAAGCACATGGCTTCAATTTCCTGCATAAGTTGAGGATACTGTTCTTTGTAATGCCTGCCCGTTCCATTTCTGGTATATCCCACCGGGTATCTACGAATCCGGAAACCTGAGTTTGTTCTTCGTCTTGTGCCAGCCTGCAAAAACATCTTTCTTGATCTCCTTCGAGCAGGATCACGTTATCCCTGCACATGATGGAAATCAGAAACTTAATAATTTCGGCGTTTTCAGGAGGGTTTTCAGAGGTTCCAGTTCCACTGCCTGCGTAGTCTCCCAGAAAAATATACAGGTCACTCTCGTTTAGCCCGGATGTAAAATACTGCACTAGAGCCGTGTAATTCCCGTTTATATCTCCTATGTGATGGATTCTTCTGTAACGGGAAAAGTCAGTAGCCTTGTATCGGAGTTTTTCCTGAAATTCTTGCGGCTTTATTACCGTAACGAATGAAGGTACCGTTTGCCTGCTTATTATCGAGTACATTTCGTCAATTACAGTCTCAGGGACAATTTCGTATTCAGGCCTTTTTCTGTTTCTCTCCTTTGCAATCTCAAGGGGAATATCCGAAAAATCAACACAAATTGCCGTATACCTGTAAGTTCTGACAAGCTTCCTGTACTTCGCAATATCTGCATTTCCTGCGTTCGTTGCATCAAGGACTGTGAAATCCCCTTCTTCCAAACGGCACTTAATGATAGAGTAAATAAGCCCCCAGGCTCGTCGATTAATATTTTGAGAGATTACAGGCCTTCCGGTGACAGACAGTACAGGTGGCTTAAGGAGTAGCCTGACATTATCTGAAGTGATGGTGTAAGGCTCAAGGTTATTTTCCCTGACAAAAGTTGATTTGCCGGAACCGGGTACTCCTCTTAACAATATAAGATACCTCATATTATACCTCGGTACTCCAGATTTTGCCTCAAAATATTACGGCAATTTGAAACTCAGTGTGTTTTGTCAATTTCCCCATAGCTCTGGTCTTAAAAGACTCGTGTAGAAACAAACTGCTTTCAGGTTTTTGATTCTTGATTAATTGTTGATTAATTGTTGATTAATTATTGATTAATTGCTGATTAATCGTTAATCTCGATTCCCAACTGGGACCTTATCAACTTCAATCCTAATTTATAATATTATTCCTTATTTTCTGTTTCATTTCCTGTTTTAATCAATTTTGCCTGCACAATGATACCTTAGTTAATGTCTGCATTAGCGATACCTTAGTTAATGTTACTATTGATTTTTATAATATTTAATTAGATAATTTTATGGTACCTATTCTCAGTAGATACAGGGAGATCGTTAATAGGGGTTTACGAAACTTGGGTGGATTTCCTGAGTTTGCCCTTTAACAGGCACAATCACGAGAAAGACTCAGGTAAACGGCTCTATCAAGATTTTTATGGTGACGGATATGGCAAACCAGATGAACACCGATTATATCCTTCCAGGAAAGGCAGAATCTTACTGGATGGCAACCACGCCCGAATCCAGCTATCCTCCTCTTTCGGGAGATATTCGCATGGAGGTGGCAATATTAGGGGGTGGGATGGTGGGTATTACAACTGCTTTCCTTTTAAAGGAAGCAGGGATATCGTCCGTGGCAGTGATTGAAGCGGATCGGATTCTTACAGGGGTAACAGGTCACACGACTGCGAAAATCACATCCCAGCATAACCTTATCTATGACCGCCTGATCTCAAAATTCGGAAAAGATCAGGCGCAGCAGTACGCAGAATCCAATCAGGCAGCCATAGAGAAGATAGCTTCTATCGTAAGCTCAAGAAACATATCCTGTGACTTTGTCCGTAAGCCGGCTTATGTTTATGCCGGTTCTGAAGAATCTTCGGGAAATATTCGGAATGAGGTAGATGCAGCTCAGAGTCTTGGGCTTCCGGCTTCGTTTGAATCTAACCTGCCTCTGCCTTTTGAAACATATGGTGCGATCCGTTTCGGCAATCAGGCGCAATTCCATCCAAGAAAATACCTCTGTGCGCTTGCGAGGGAGATTGAGGGAAATGGCTGTCATATCTTTGAAAAAACCAGGGCATTGAAACTCGAAGGAGACGGTCCTGTAACTATAACAACGGATAAGGGAGTTATTAAAGCAAATAGGGTTATCCAGGCAACACATTTTCCAATTCACGATAAACCCGGACTGATGTTCCAGCGCCTTTACCAGTCCCGTTCATACGTGCTCGGGGTTAGTATTGAAGAACCTTTCCCACAGGGAATGTTCATCAATGCCGAGGAACCTGTCCGGTCCCTGCGCTCCCAGCCTGCCGGGGAGGGTGAATTGATACTTGTATCAGGGGAAGGGCACAGGACCGGAGAGGGTAACGAAATTGACCATTACCGAAATCTTGAGAAATGGGTCAGGTCAGTGTACTCAGTCAATTCCATTGACTACCACTGGTCGACCCAGGATGTCATAACCGTTGACCATGTTCCCTACATTGGCCGGCTGACCTCAGATAGTGAAAACCTTTATCTCGCAACAGGATTCCGAAAATGGGGTATGACCACGAGTACGGTTGCAGCGATGATTCTCACAGACCTGATCCTTGGGCGGTCTAACCCATGGGAAGAAGTGTATAATCCTTCGCGGTTCAAACCAATCGAATCGGCTAAAACTTTCTTTTCACAGGTTGCTGAAGCAACCAAAGGTCTTGTGGGGGATCGGATAACTCCTGTTCATAAAGAAGCTTCGCAGATTCCGCCTGGAGAAGGTGCAGTTGTCAAAATTGAAGGCGAAAGGATTGCAGCATACAGGGATGAAACAGGAGTAATTCACACTCTTGATCCCTCCTGCAGGCACATGGGATGTATTGTTTCCTGGAACAATGCAGAGAAGACCTGGGACTGTCCATGTCATGGCTCTCGCTATAACGCTGTGGGAGGGGTAATCAAAAGTCCTGCCGTATACGGGCTTTTGGAAAAGAACGTGAAGAAGTGAGATGTTAGTAACTTTACAGGACCCTATACTCCACTGAGCTAAATAGCTTCTCTATTAAGTGTTTGTCCATAAAGATGAGAGAATTATTCTGATCTCTTAGATAAATGAGATTAAGGGTGCAGTGACCAATATGACAAATGGGAACGAAACTGGCTATACTCTGCCTGGAAAGGCAGAATCATACTGGCTGGCAACTACCCCTGAATCAAATTATCCTGTTCTTTCAGGGGACATTAACGTTGATGTGGCAATAATCGGGGGAGGAATAGTCGGAATTACTTCGGCTTTTCTTTTGAAGCAATCAGGAGTATCGGTAGCACTTATCGAGGCAGACAGAATAATAACAGGGGCTACAGGCTATACAACTGCGAAAATCACATCCCAACACAACTTGATATATAACAGGCTGATCTCACAATTAGGAAGAGGGCAGGCGAAACAGTACGCCGAATCTAACGAGGCAGCAATCGACAGGGTCGAATACATAGTCCGCTCGTGGGGCATATCCTGCGACTTTGTGCGGAAGCCGGCTTACGTTTATGCCGGTTCTGAAGACTCTGCGCAGAAGATTCTGGATGAAGTTAAGGCAGCCAGAAGTCTGGGGCTTCCAGCCTGGTTTGAAGATAATCTACCGTTGCCTTTTGAAACATATGGCTCAGTCCGCTTCAACAACCAGGCACAGTTCCATCCTCGAAAATATCTGTGCGCCCTTGCAAGGGAGATTGAGGGAGAACGTTGCTATATTTTTGAGAAAACAAGGGCACTCGGAATAGAAGGAGGAGAGCCTGTCGTAATAAAAACCGATAGGGGAACAATAAACGCCGGATATGTCATCCAGGCGACACATTTCCCTATAGTTGACAAGCCTGGAGAATTGTTCAAAAGACTATCCCAATCGATGTCATACGTACTTGGAATACGTATTGAAGAGACGTTTCCTGATGGAATGTTTATTAATGCCGAGGAACCGGTCCGGTCTCTGCGCTCCCAGCCTGCCGAGGGAGGTGAACTTGTACTCGCAGTCGGCGAGGGACATCCGACAGGGCACGGGGGTTCAGCACATGAGCATTACAGGCAGCTTGGGGATTGGGCCAGGTCGATCTATAATGTACAATCTATTGACTACCACTGGTTGACTGAAGATGTTATGTCTGATGACAATGTGCCGCTTATCGGCAGGCTTACTCCGGACAGTGTGCACTCCTATATTGCAACCGGGTTTGGAAAATGGGGTATGACGACAGGTACCGCTGCAGCGATGATTCTTACGGATACGATTCTTGGCAGGGACAATCCCTGGACGGAGGTATACGATCCTTCAAGGCACAGACAGCTAGCCCAGTCCGTTGTTCAGGAAGATCTCTCAAGAATTGAACCGGGTAACGGTGCACTTCTTGAGAAAGGAGAGGATAAGGTAGCAGTATACAGAGACCCGCAGGGTGTATTCCACACCTTCAATTCTGCCTGCAGGCACATGGGATGTCCTGTCTCCTGGAACGATGCCGAGAGAACCTGGGATTGTCACTGTCATGGTTCACGTTACAACGCCATGGGAGAAGTAATTCAGAGCCCTGCCGTTTTTGGGCTTCTGGAGAAGAAGGTAAAGAAGCGGAATCAATATCAATAATGTGAAAAGTATAGGTCAAGGAAAAAACCAATTAACGGGAGGAGTAATTTTCTCGCTCACTCCGTACCTGCTAACACGTAATCGGCAGGTTTTGTGATAATCTATCAAAAGGGATATGATAAATGGACATGAGGCCTCATGGCTCTTTTTATATTTCCGTTGTTGTGAGTCTTGACTATTGTCGGCTGTCATTCTGCTTATTACTTCCCTGTTCTACTCGTGGCCAATGATTACACTTAACAGCCCACTGGTCTGGAAGTAAAACCTGGAAACTTGCTGCAAGTACAGCTCTCTGATTGTTACGTTTTTTAATTTGTTGCACCCGAAACTCTGTCTTTTCTTTAATTTGTAATAAACTCCATCTGTACTATGGACATCATATAATATCTTCCTTTGTTGAATCTTCCGAAATAAGGACAGATTTTAACAGTAATCTTCAATATTATTTTGTATTCAAGGGAGCCCATATTTGAAACTTAAACAACTATCAAACACTTTAAATTTATTTCACATTTATCCTAAATTTTATATAGTGTTCTCCCTTTATAGGTTATTAGTTTTTAATTTTCTCTTATCTATAAGTTGTGGGGTGTTCAGAATAAATATTAGTAAAAGGGTTGTCTTAATTACACTTTTAATTTTTGCAGTTCCTACTATGACATTTATGTTTGCACCCAGTATGCGGCTTTCAAACTTTTTGGAGCTTGGACAGGCTGACACACTGGATAATGTAGGAGTAGTACAGAATGCCGTTTCAACTGAAAAGGGCTATTTTGAGTTACAGGACATTTCAGGCAAGCCCATCCTTATTTTGAGAGGGGATTTTCCAAGAGAGCTTTATTCACATGGCGAGAAAACCCTGAATAGTATGTTTTTTTTCCTTTTACTAATCGGACTTATGACAGGGGCAGGAGTTAAACTTGCACTTGATAGATTATTAATCTCAAGGTTAACAGGAATTGGTAATTTCGTTACCCGAGTCAGATCAGAAAGAGATCTCTCCAGAAGATTGTCTCCTAAAGACAACGATGAGCTCTATTGTCTTTCAAATGAAATAAATGGGAACATTCTGCTAGATTCTCTGAATGAGCTGGTGATCTTCGTAAACTCCCAGTTTAATATTATCTGGGCAAACAAGGCTGCTCTTGAATGTATGAAAATGAATCTCCAAAAAGCAGTAGGAATACCCCTTAAAAATGCCCATGGCATAGGGGGCCCATTATCCGATTACATGCAACTTGAGCAGATCTTCGTAACAGGCAATAAAAAATCAGCGGAATTTACTTCAAAGGACGACAGGATCTGGTTTGTCCAGGCAATCCCTGTAACCGAAAAGGATGGAAAGATTATAGGCATTCTCGAGATGTGCAGGGATATTACGGAAAAGAAGAGGGCTGAGCAGCTGCGGAAGAAAGAGATAAATCACAGAGTTAAAAATAACCTGCAGATAGTTTCGTCTTTGCTCGATCTTCAAGCTGAGAAATTTAATGACAAAAAAGTCATTGAAGCTTTTAAGGAAAGCGAAAGTCGAATTCTGTCAATGTCTCTCATACACCAGGAACTTTACGAATCAGGAAAACTGGATTCCCTTGATTTTTCATCCTATCTTCGTAAACTGATAGCCGACCTTCTCAAATCATACAATACCGAGACTGGAGAAATCCGGGTAAAGCTTAATGTGACCAGTGTTTTCCTTGGGGTCGATACTGTAGTTTCTCTGGGAATTATAATAAATGAGCTGTTCACGAACTCTATCAAATATGCTTTTCCAGCAGGAGCAGGTGGAGAAATCGATATCTCCCTCGTCATAGAAGAATCTATGGAAGAAACAGCCGGAAAAGACGTCGTGGGCAGAGTTTCCCATGAGTGCCTCCGAAAACTCCCTGGAACAGGTGAAAATTATAAGCTTACCTATGCAGACAACGGAAGAGGTTTTCCAGAAGAACTCGACTTCAGGAACCCGGAAACGCTTGGGCTGCAGCTTGTAAATGCCCTTATAGATCAGATAGACGGCAGCCTGGACCTCGAAAGAGGAAAGGGCACCAGGTTTATTATAAAGTTTAAAAATGAAGTTTAGACCAGCAGGAAATAATTAGATAAAGACACTGGATAAAACATACGAGCAAAAAATCACTTGTATAAGCAGGAGATACGCAGAATAACAGAAAATAAGCAGAATAACAGGAGATACGCAGAATAACAGGAAATACACAGAATAACAGAAAATACGCAGAATGAAATAAAAGGAGGAATTCTATTAGATGGGAGTACGAGTAAAAGTTCTCGCAGACAGTGAAAGCTTAAATATAATACAAATTAAATATAATGTACTTTTAAATGTAATGTAAACTCTCAACGTAGATAACTCTCAATGTGATTTTAGTTGCGATTCTATTTGTTTTTTATTTATTCAGTTAATTCTTCACGTTTTTAAGGTATTTTCGAATTTCCTGGGAATTCACGGCAGAAGTATGGATTATTAAATATACTGTATTTATAAACTGGGCAATATAATAGTATTAGGCGGATAGGTTCCTTTGGATACAGAATAAACTGTAAGAAAGGGGTTATTTACATTTCGAATATATGGGGAAAAATAATCAGCCACGAGCATAACAGCATAATACTCTGGGCTGCTATAATAGGCCTGCTTCACATACTCAGCCTTAGTAACAACCTTCTTTTTCATACCCTTATAGAACTCTTCAGCATCATAGTTGCATATGTCATTTTCCTTCTTGCCTGGGAGTCAAAAACTTTTCTGGAAAACAGGTACATTCTACTTATAGGAATATCTTACTTTTTCGTCGGAACGCTAGATCTTTTACATACACTGTCATATGAAAGTATGGGAATGTTCCCGGGCTTTGGTACAAATCTCCCTACCCAGCTCTGGATAGCTGCAAGATATATGGAAAGTATCTCTTTTCTGGTAGCTCCCTTGTTATTAGTAACTCACGACATGGATAATGCAAGAGATTATGTGAGGCCTGTAGAGAAATCGATGTTTGCCTGGAGAGTATTTTTTATATATGCGGTAATTACCCTCATTTGTATACTCTCAATTTTTGTTTTCAGGAACTTTCCTGACAGTTATGCCGAAGGTTCAGGACTCACTCCTTTTAAAATCATAAGTGAATTTATTATATCTCTTATCCTTCTTTGCTCCTTAATTCTCCTATACTTTAAGAGGGACTTTTTTGAAAACAGGATCTTTAGACTGCTTGCAGCATCTATAATCTTGACAATCTTCTCCGAACTCACCTTTACTACATTTACTGACGTTCACGATTTCTCATTTGCTCTGGGGCACTACTTCAAGCTCCTGTCTTTTTATCTGGTTTACAAAGCTATTGTAGAGATGGGATTTGGAGAACCTTATAGCTTTTTGTTCAGGGAATTGAAACATAGTGAAGAAGACTTCCGGCAGAAAGCCGTTCTACTCTGGGAAGAATATAATCGTATGTGTGGAATGATCGGGATAAACAGGTATATAGCAGAAGGTGCGGAAAAATGGGAAAAGAACGAGGAGAATTACTATTCATTTATTCAAAACCTCCATGGGATTGGGTTTCAGCTTGATGAAAATTCATCACTTGTATTTTTACACGGACCTGTCGAGGAAATGACGGGCTACACAAAACAGGACCTCCTATCCGGAAAAGTTCATTGGAAAGAGGTAATCATACCTGAAGACCGTTCTGTGTTTTTTGAAAACAGGAAAAAGTTGAGATATAATCCGGATTTTGTTATTGAAAGCGAGTACAGAATACGTGCTAGCAATGGAGAAACAAAATGGGTTCGAGAATTCATACGAAAAATTCCGGAAGAGCCCAGAACTCTGGCAAAGTTTCAGGGTTCAGTTCACGATATTACTCATTATAAAATTGCAGAAGAAGCTTTGAAAAAAATAGAAGTCACACGTATAAAAGAAATCCACCACCGGATAAAGAATAATCTTCAGGTAATCTCATCCCTGCTCAGCCTGCAGGCAGAAAAATTCGAAGATAAAGAGGTGCTCGAAGCCTTCAGGGAGAGCCAGAACCGTGTTGCGTCCATAGCAATAATTCATGAAGAACTTCATGAAGGTAACAGCATGGATACCCTTGATTTTGCGGATTATCTGAGGAAACTGACCGCAGATCTTTTCAGTTCATACCAGGTGGGCAATAATCGTATAAGCCTTAAGCTTGAACTTGAGCAGGTTAATCTGGGCATGGATACTGCGATTCCCCTGGGAATTATTGTAAACGAACTGGTTTCAAACTCTTTGAAGCATGCTTTTCCTGCTGGAAGCAAAGGTGAGATCAGTATCTGTCTGCAAAAAACAGAAGCATATACCTTAAACTCAGAAAAGCCAGAAACAGGCACAAGCTGTCAGAATAAGCAGAAGAGTGATTACATCCTGACCGTGACTGATAACGGAAAAGGAATTCCCGGGGAGATTGATTTTAAAAACATTGATTCCCTTGGACTTCAGCTAATAAACATTCTTGTGGAACAGATTGAAGGATGTATTGAACTAAAAAGAGAGAATGGAACAGAGTTCGAGATCTGGTTTAACAGCTCCGGAAAATAAAATCGTTTAAACTGATACTTATTAGCTTCCCAGGATCAATATCTGTTGTTTAAACTATTAGCTTCCCAGAATCAATATTTGTTAGCTTTTCAAATTATCTGACAGTTTGTTACCGGCCTTTTATTCTTCTTCCATGAGGTACCTTTTAAACCATTCTCCAGCCAGATTTGCGACTTCTTCTAACGTGCCTGGTTCTTCAAAAAGATGGGTTGCTCCGGGAACAATCTTGAGTTCTTTTGTTTGTACTCTCAATCGATCTAATGCCCATTGATTCA
>CAYSZA010000055.1:0-13716 GCA_964435275.1 uncultured Methanosarcinales archaeon
GAAAACCTCCACACTACAGGCTTCCATATCGAGACTGGCAGCAGGAATCAAGGTCAGCCTGAAGAAAAAGCCCTTTTGACATGCTTTTCCACAAGCAAGGGGCTCCGCACCTTTGTTTTTCGCATCCTGAAGGATTTTTTCGAGATTTTCGACAAATTCTCGCTTTGAAACTGGTCCGATATCTGTTTCTTTATCAATTGGGTTTCCTATTTTCAATTTATTTACTTCGAGTTCAAATGCTCTGGTAAAATCAGCAATAACCCTTTTTAAACGATAAATATCTTGGCAGCAATACAGCCCTGCCCGGTATTGAGAAAACGAGTTTTTGCTGCAGCCTGGGCAGCCCTCTCGATATCTGCATCTTCAAGCACTATAAAAGAAAAGTAAGACTTGACTTAAGGATAAAAAGGTTAGAGCTTGAATAAAAAGTTTTGATTGTAAACAGTTTTTATTTTGTTTTGCTCCACGATAACCATATTAATCAGTCTTTTTCAAAAAGGGCAGGGTACTTCTTTTTCAAGGGAATGAGCAGCTCGTCATCTAATTTTGCATTATAAAGTGTTTTCACTTTCGAAAGCTGGTCAACCGATAAATGCTGAGCCGCTTTAAGTTTGGTCGCTTCAAGTTTAGTTTTTTCAAGTTTAGCCTCTTCAAGGTCAGCTCCTTTTAGGTTAGCTCCTCTAACGTTAGCCCCCTGAAGGTTAGCTCCTTTAAGGTCAGCCTTTATAAGATTGGCTTTTATAAAGTTAGCTTTTATAAGGCTAGCTCCTGCAAGGTTAGCCCCTTTGAGGTTAGTCCTGATAAGTATAGCTTCTTCAAGGTCGGCTCCAGCAAGGTTAGCCTTTTTAATTTTAGCCTCTTCAAGGTTAGCGCCCTGAAGGTTGGCCTCTTGAAGGTTAGCCTCTTTAATTTTAGTCCCTTCAAGCTTAGCCTTTTTGAGATTGGCTTTTATAAGGTTAGTTCCTTTAAGGCTGGCTTCCTGAAGGTTAGCTTCCTGAAGATTTGCTTCTTGCAGGTTAGCCCCCTGAAAATTAGCCTTCTCAAGGTCAGCTCCTTGAAGATTAGCTCCCTGGAGATTAGCCTTCTCAAAATCAGTCCCTTGAAGGTTAGCTCCTTGAAGATTAGCGCCCTGAAGGTTAGCCTCCTCAAGGTCAGCTCCCAGAAGGCTAGCTCCTTGAAGGTTAGCTCCCTGGAGGTTAGCTCCCTGAAGGTTAGCTCCTATAAGGTCAGCTTCTCGAAGGTTAGCATTTTGAAGATTAGCTTCCTGAAGGTCAGCTCCGTAAAGATTGGCCTCCTGAAGGTCAGCTTCTATAAGGTTAGCTCCGTAAAGGTTAGCCATTTGAAGAATGGTCCCGATAAGGTTAGCTTTCTCAAGGTTAGCCTCTTGAAGATCCCCTCCCTGTAGGTTCGCCTTTCCGAGTTTAGCTCTCTGAAGGTTGGTCTTTTCAAGTTTGGCTCCTCGAAGATTAGCCTTCTCAAGGTCAGCTCCTGAAAGGTTAGCCTTCTCAAGATTAGCTCCTAAAAGGTTAGCCTTTTTAAGGTTAGCCTCCTGAAGATCAACTCCCTGGAGGTTAGCCCCTATAAGATTATCTCTTTCAAGATTTTCTATCTCTAGAATGCCCATATACAACCAATAAAATTTAGATTTAATAAACATTGCTATGCAGCAATTAATAAACTCTGAACTTAAATCAAACAAAAATCACTATGCTGAAAGAGATCTCCTGCTCTTCTATTGTGTTTCAGATTTTAATTTTAAAATTTACACCTGCTCATGTTCTGGATATGTCAAGTCTAAAAAAATGACAACAGTATTTAACAGTATTTATCCCTGTAAAGTTGATATTTATCTGTTTTTAGGGGGCTGCTTATTCTCTCATCATTTTCGTCACTCTTCGCCATATATGCCCTAGTTCCAACGCCAATTCTTCTATGAAATCATAATGTCAACAATTCTTGTATAAAACACCAACGCAGTACTTACATTTGTGGAAACAGCAACCTTAACATCTAAAATATTGCTATTTTCCTATTTTTTAGGCTTTTTTCGCAAGATAAAGTACAAAACAGTATAACATCTTAACATTCATATATACATTATACAATATAGAATGCATCATAACAAAATCGTACCAAGAAACAATAATAGGAGGTGAATTCTCATGAATCCAAAAGTTAAGGCATTTCTAATCGCAGCTCTGTTCTATTTACTGATGGCTGCACCGGGATTAGCTATGTTTTTAAAGCTGGAGTATAGTTAAAAAAGACTAATAGAGGAATATCGGAAAAAACCCTCTTCCATTTTTATTTTTATGGACACTATGAAGAAGGAAAGTTTTGCGAAATTGATGTCCAGCCGCCATCAATTATAATTATTTGACCTGCGGTGAATGTTGATGCATTGGATGCAAGATAAAGAATCGTCGTATCCAGCTCTCCAGACCTTCCCGCATGTTCCATAGGAGACATAAATTCAATAATTTTTGCACATTCCAAGGATGGTCTTTAAAGTCAATAGATTATCGAAAAAGTGCTTTAAATAAACGGTCAACAGGATAATAAAAATTAAATAGTTTCACCACTTTTATTCTCGTATGATTAGCATGATAAACCTGATGGCCATATTCGACGTAATTGGAGATCCCACCGCCGACGAAAACATAGTAGATATACTCCTCGGAGCCATAGTCGGATTAATTTGGCTATGGTTGCAACGTAAGGGCATTTTCAAGAATTTTTTGAAGAACTGATGCAGTATCTATACTCTTCGAGTATCGGAAAACTAGTAGCTTTCACCTTCGTTATCCTCGGATAGGAATAACGATCACATAAACTAAAGAAAACAAAGATAGACCCAAAAGCAGGACCAAAAACCCCAGGGAAAACAATTGAAAGCTGGATTCTAAAATCTGGAATTCAAGAAATTGAAATATATTCAGGACAAGGCAATGATCCAGTAACTTCTCTCAAGAACTATCAAATTCTTTTTTTACAGACCATGAGCTTATAGATATAAAAAAAGACTGACAGAACGGGGAATTTAAACTGATTTTGTTTTCTTTGAAACAAAACAAAATTAGCAGAGACAGAAAGGATCTAAAGTCACTGATGAACTTTCCAGCATTTGATTTAAAGAAGGATCAGTGACTCTAGATTTTTCTTTCGCATGGGGTTTACTTCATACACTTGCACTGGTTGTTGGCTTTTGGTAACGATTTTGGTTGCGGTAGATTGAGCTATTTAGCGATCTGCTGCCTAACTCCAACTATAAATAAACCGACTAATATATAAAATTATTTATATCAAACTTTTTATTTACTTGAAAGTTGTGTTTTAATTGAAAGTTTCAAAGCGATTGAAAAATATTTTACGTGCACATGCAAGAGGTCCAACAGAAGGTTGAGCAAAAAAAATAATATAAAGGAGTAAAACGCGCAAATTCAATTTAAAATTCAGTTTACTTTTTATATCCGAATTTTTTATCGTATTTTTTATGATCATCCCACATTCCGCAGTATTTTTTCGGAAATCACTATTTTTTCCGATAACGTTTTTGAAACATTTTAAAATAATCTAAAATCAAAATGAAACTTGATGAAAATTGAATGCTATCGTTTTTTTGTCTCTATATTCATACATGTCTACCTCTTATTCCTGTACAAAGTTCAATAAATTTACGTTAAATTGAAAATCGATAGCAGTAAAAATGTGAAACGCTGAAATTTTACTGCGGAAAGTGGGATCAATTATATCAAGAACTAATACGATTATTTCAACGCCTGAAAGTTCTTGAAAACACTTAAAGTTTAATTATTCGTCTTTCTGACGATTCATCTCAGCGACTATTGGCTGCATATTGAGATACATTGGAATGAAGTCTCGGTTTTTATATTTTTCCACTAGTTTAAACCCATATTTTTCATAGAAACCTATTGAATTTTTTTTCGAGTCCACAAGAATATACCTGCATCCTATGCTTTCACAAACCGATAATGTTTTACCTATTGCGGCCAGCAGCAGGTATGTACCTATTCCTCTTCTTTCAAATCTGGAATCTACTGCCAATCTTGCAACTTTAACTCCTGGGTATTTGCGGTACTCATAGTGTTCGAGTCCATCTATTACGGCTTTAGCTTCAATCGTATCTGCCACCAGAGTAAAAAATCCTGCCAGTTCGTCTTTCCAAAAGCATAAACTGGTTCTACTTATCATGTTACTCTGATCTTCTAGGGCGTCGTTTTTCAAAAAATCATTTAATTCAGAACTTAAACAACTAAATGAAAAAAGGTTATAACTTTTATCAAGGGGTACAACAGCAAGCTCAGAATCTGGAATAATTGAAGGCAAATTTAAAACCTGTTTTTCTCATAGATTTTCTTTGCACGCTTGAACATGCCTACAAGTTCCCTGGATACTACAGGATTTCTTTCATTTTTGAAGAACTCCTTTGCATCTTCTCCTTCAAGAATGAGCCCGAGTTCAATAGGTTTTGCCATTGTGAATACCTTCCTTTGTATAATTGAGTAATTTACTTTAGGGTTATATATCATTATTGCAGCTTTGGAGTAGAATTACTCTGACAGATTTCATAATTCAAGTCCTTGAGCTACTGCCTTTCTTAAGTTCCCACTCCTGCTGTGAATCCAGGTTATTCCCTTAAGTCCAACAACGATTTTATTGCTTTGTTCCAGATAGTCCAGAATAACCATAAGAGTATTATGATTTACCTGCTTTGGCAGCATTTTTTTCAGTTCTGCAACCGTTATAACGCTATTTGGGCTGTTTTTTAAAGTATCTTCAACCATAAGAATTGTATTAAGAGTCGGGGAAGGTTTTGATTTATCAGAACCATCAGAACTTACTACTTCTGCCATTTCTTTGCCTCCAGTAGATTTGAAATAGACAGCGAGATTTTGTATTCTAATTATTCTTACGTAATAAAAAGTTATTGATTAATAACTAATTTATACTTTTAAATATTTACGCTTTTGGTGTAAAGTTCATGGGGCTATTTTGAACTGCAACAATGGCTTTTCTCTATTTCGAGTGAGAATTTTACATCTATTTCCTATATGTGAGCAATATATAGTGTTTGAACTCATTTGTTATTGAAAGTTTCATTAGACTCGATAAGTTCGATTTAGCTTTTTTATATTTCTTGTCTGGTTAAGTTATAGTTACACCTTATTTGTAAGATCTCTCTGTTTTCACAATTATGATCAGCTATACATAAAAGTAGGCAGAAAGAAAAGATAAACGAGAACATAAACAATAGCAGATTCATTAATCTTCGAAATACTCAGAAAATTGATCAACTATAGTGTCTTTCATGTATTCAAGTTGTTTCTCTTTTGAAAGCTCATACACTGAATCATATGAAATATAGGAGCATAGCTCAGAAAGTGGCCCTTTTTCCATAACAGAAAACACAGGTCTTGATATTTGATTAAAAACTTCGTTTCTGCGGTCATCTGGTGCAACAATATGTATTTTGATATCCAGCATTGGCTGAAGGGATAGCAAATCAGCCATTCGTAGGATTCCCGAATAGATGGAAGTTTTATCTTCAACCTCAAAAGCTCGAATAATAGATCTTCGTTTAATCCATAGTACATCAATATTTTTAATAGTGTTAAGTGTAGTTCCGTCAAAAACTAATGGTAAATCTTCCAACAAGACCTTGTCCTTTTTTGGTTTCCAGCTTTCCAAAACTCTCGATCTATCACTATTAGGAAGCCAAATTTTCATTCCAAGTTTCTCACCGATTTCAGCCAATTTCGCCTGGACACGTAAAGACTCTCTTATATTGTTACCAATTTCGTTGGTTTTTAAAATTTCAGTTTTGTCTTCTTCGTCATCTGGAACTGAAACGGTTACTTCTTTCATACTGCTGACTTTCATTTTGTGAATCTTCAACTTTTTTTGATCACTTTCGTTAAAAGGATAATCAATCAGTTTTTCTGCTTGTTCTTTTAAAACTTTTTCTAAATACTCACAATCCTCTTTAGGCCATAGTCTTGGACTTGAATAAACCATATAATTCCAGCGAGAGCTATCTTTAGGTTCTTTTGTCAAATTTTTTGTAAAAGACAATTTATTCCAAATAAAATCTTCTCTTATTGGTATCCCTTTTTCTAGAGGAAGCCATATTGTTGGCTTAACCTTAAACCTTAAAATGAAAGGATCGTTTTCATTAGTAAAAATGGGTTTATCATCAACAAAGTAGTTTCCTTTAACTTCAAGTACACCCACGAAACGTTGAATTCGTACTACATAACAAATGAATCTATCGCCAAGTCCAATATTCTGATTTTCGACATAACTTCTTCTCGAAAAACGGAAGCCACTGATATCCCGTGATGATTTTGTGAAAGCATTGGCAGTCTCTGGTGTAAATAGATCAACATAATAATTCATATTTTTCAGTTATGCCTTCTGTTATTTAATTATTATTAATTCTCTAAGTTTACTATTTCTAGGGATGTGTTTTGTTAAGAGCGTATAGCACTAAAATATACATTACTACTATGTTATAAATCGAAATAATCTACTAATTTTAAGAACAACGCTACTTTAAAAAAGATAGAATTAGGAAGAAAGTAAAAGGTTGAACAAAACAGAAAAAAGAATTTAGCTCATCCCGCTTTTAAGCAACCTTCTCAATAATCTCTTCCAGCGTCAGAAGTTCCTGTTCTCCTGAGATCATATCCCTCAGCGTAAGTTTCCCTGCCTCTAATTCTTTTTCTCCGACTATGACCACGTAATCGGCATTGATTGTGTTTGCATAGGATAGCTGGGCTTTGAAATTGCGTTCCATGAGGTCTATGTGGACTGGCACGTATTTTCTCAGTTCGTTTGCAAAGCGAATGGCTTCGAGATGGACATCGGGTTTTGAGATGAGGACAAGGGTTTTAGGGGCAGGTGGGATAAGGGGACAGATTTCCATAATCCGGTCGAAACCGATCCCGAAGCCGGTTGAAGGTACTTCTCCGCCTCCGAAAAGCTGGATAAGCTGGTAAGAGCCTCCTCCGCAGACCTGTTTCTGGGCGCCGAGGCCTTCGGCATAGACTTCAAAAACCATGCCTGTGTAGTAGTCGAGCCCGCGGGCGATTCCGAAGTCAAGCGAATAATCTACCCCGTAGGCGTCAAGAAGCTTGAGGGTCTTTTCAAAGCTGATGAGTTCAGGGATGTTCCCGACAATCTTTATTACTTCGGGGAGGATATACCTGCCTTCCAGTTTGATCAGGTGGAAGAGGTCGGACTTGAGCTGTTCTTCGGCTCCGATCTCCTCAAGCAGGGCTTCGAGGCCTGCATATTCTTTCTTGTCCACAAGCCGCATGACCTTGCTCACAATTTCGGGCTCAAGCCCGCTCAAAAGTGTGCGTATAACTGCAAGGTTTCCAAGCTTCATGTCGCCCTTCACTCCGGCAGCTTTTAACAGGGCATCGGCAAGGGCAATTACCTCGGCATCGGAATCTGGTTTTCCGCTTCCTATAAGTTCAACCCCGAACTGCCAGAATTCCCTGAAGCGGCCTTTCTGGGGACGTTCATAGCGGAAACAGTTCTCGAAGTAGAATAATTTTAAGGGCTTAGGGAAGGATTGGAGTTCGTTCACATACAGGCGCATGACAGGAGCAGTAAGCTCAGGCCTGAGGGTCATTTCCCTGCCGCCTTTGTCCGTAAAGTTGTAGAGTTCCCCTATGATTCCTTCCCCTGACTTCAGGGTGAAAAGGTCCAGATGTTCAAACGTGGGCGTAATGATTTCACTGTAGCCCCATTTGCGGGCAACGTCTCGCATAACACTTTCCACGTATCTTCTCCGGGCAGTATCGGCAGGTAAAAAGTCCCGGGTCCCTCTTGGTCTGTTAACTGTCATTTTTAAATGCACCTGATAATCTCAAATGTATATCCCTGATTTACTTACTTTCGAATAAGGGCCATATAGTATTCCAAATTTTATACATGTTGCTAATAAAAGATATGCTCTTTTTCAGCGATTCCGGATTGTAGTAGTTAAAAGCAAGCTATTTTACTTTTTCGATACTATCTGAAACCAGCAAAAATAGCAGGTTGATGATAAATAGGAAAACCGGGATGGAAGAAATAAATAGTGTAAGAAAGGGCTGAAAGGACTAAGATAAAAGCTGGAGTAATAAAGAAAAAAGAGAACTAAAAAAGAGATCTGAATAATAAGAAAAAAGCTTTTTTAATATACTTATTCTGTAAAATAAAGTAGAATGGATTCCATAAACACAAGTTTTCGCAATCAAACAATTGTAAAGCAAATAAAGGCAAGTTTGCACTGTATAATTTAATAAGCAGCTTAATATACATGATTCACACTAAATATTTGCGATCATCGTGTCAGAGCAAAGAAGTGTACCTTTAAGGAAGCATCTGCTGGACCTGAAGCCCTGCAGGCATGGAGGGTTAATTCAGGAAACATCTGAGACTTACGGGATTCCTGAAAGCGAAATTCTTGACTTCAGTGCAAACTTTAATCCTCTGGGAAACCCTTTCGAGCATCCGGAAAGCGGATTGAACTTTGATGAAATTCTTAAAACCGGCTTTAAGAAACTTGCCGAATATCCTGACAACAGGTATCCTGAGTTCCGGGAGGCTGCTGCTAGGTTCGTTGGGCTTGGAGTAACCCCGCAGAATATCATTCCGGGTAACGGTTCAACGGAAATTGTCAGGCTTGTAGTTGAATGTGTAGTTGAAAAAGGCGATATCGTCCTTCTGCCCTGGCCCACTTTCGGAGAATACGAAATGCAGTGCCGGATCATGGGAGCAGAACCGCATTACCCCAGCCAGGACGAGGTAGAAACGCTTCCTGATGAACTTCTGGAAAAAGCAAAAATCCTATTTATTTGCAACCCCAATAACCCTACAGGGAAACTCCGTACCCGGGAAGAGATCAAAAACCTTGCCGAACGCTGCACAAAGCATAAAACCCTTCTTTTTGTGGACGAGGCTTTTATCGAACTTTCTGATCCTGCACAGAGCGCTGCAGATCTGGCAGCAAGCAATAACTACGTTTTTGTCATGCGATCCCTTACAAAGGACTTTGCAATCCCTGGAATAAGGATGGGTTTCGGGATAGCCTCCCCCGAAGTTGCTGAAATCCTGAATACAGCCAGGCTTTCCTGGAACCTCGGCACCGTGGCAAACGCCGTGGGAACTGCACTTCTTAATGTCGAAGGCGGAATGGAAAACCCTTACCTGAAAAAAGCGAGGGTCATGGTCAGGAAAGAAGGAGAGAGGCTTAAAGCCAGACTTGACAGGACCAGGGGTTTTAAAGCCGGGGAAGTGAATGTAAACTTTATCTTTGTTAATATCAGCAAATTCATGCTTGACTCAACAGAGTTAAGTGCACGCCTGGCAGCTCGCGGAGTTCTTATAAGGGACTGTTCTTCGTTCTACGGCCTTGGAAAAGATTATATAAGGGTCGCTGTCCGGACCGCAGAGGAAAACGACAGACTGATTGCGGCAATCGGCGATGTAATTACCCAGTGGGGCAAAGAACAGGCTAAAAACGAACTGCAGCATGTGATCGAAAAGGCCTCTGAGGAGGGCATAGGAGGCAGAAAGACCTGTGAGTACTATCCCTGCCACTTTGAAGGCCAGAACTGCACCTTCTGCTTCTGTCCGTTCTATCCCTGTGAAAACGAGCGTACAGGAGGAAAATGGATTCAAAGTTCAAGAGGCGGCAGGGTATGGAGCTGCGTTGACTGTCATCTGGTTCATAAGAAGGAAACTGCACAGAGAATCCTTGACTGCCTTATGCAGGAAGGAGATACGGACGAACTTGTAAAAGTGGCCTGGAAGAAAGTAATGGAGCCTATCCTATGATTGTGCCGGATAGCGGGCACCTTGCTCTGGTACTTTTGCTTGCAGCAGGTATAGACATAGTTTTTGGAGAACCGCCTGCTGCCGTACACCCGGTCGTATGGATAGGAAAATTGATTAACATTTTGAAAAACGCGGCTCCTCAGACCCACAGGAGAATTTATGGAATTGCAATGGCTCTATGCTGTGTCTTTTTCGCAGCATTGCTGGGTTACTCCGTGCTCTATATTGCAGCCCTTCCGGGAATTCCCGGAGTGCTTGCACTCCTTCTGGAGGCTTATTTCCTGAAAGCTACCTTTGCTATTAACTGTCTGCTTAGCCCTGCAAGGGAGATTTACGGGCATCTTGAAGCAAACAGGCTTGATAAAGTCCGGGAACTGCTCCCGATATATGTAAGCCGGAACACTTCGAAACTGACCAGGACCCAGATGTCCTCAGCAGTTGTCGAATCCGTATCCGAGAATTATGTTGACGGCATTCTGAGTCCCATTTTCTATTACGCCCTTTTCGGAGAATTCGGGCTTGTGGCTGCATACGCGTTTAAAGCCATAAGTACTCTGGACTCAATGGTCGGGTACAAAACCGAACCTTACAGGGAACTTGGATACTTCTCCGCGAAATCCGATGACGTATTGAACTGGATCCCTGCCCGAATATCAGTCATATTCATTCTTGCGGCAGCCCTTACCGTGGCCCTGCTCCCGAAAAAGCAGGGAGGATTTTTCCCTTTAAACAGTATAAAGAGCGCCCTTGAAGACGGAATGAAGACTCCTTCCCCTAATTCCGGCTATCCCATGGCAGCTACTGCAGGAGCGCTCGGGGTCAAACTCGAAAAGCCCGACTATTACATACTTGGGGCTTTATATCCTCCGACCGAAGTAAAAGATATAAAAAGGGTATCCCAATTAATAGCAGTTGCTTCAGGCTTCTCGCTTGCTACCTTTGTGGCAGTGATCCAGATAGCAGGGATACACCTGCATCCGTAAACCCTTCCTTTACCTGCCAGAGCCCGATTCCTGAGATAATCGAACTCTATGCGGAAGCTGGAATCTGAGAAAGCTATAAACGTTAAAATTTTCGAAAGCAAACAGAATCGTTTTAACAACCCCGAAGTGATCATATGAAGTTATCCGATATTGAGGAAAGAGACCTGAAAAAAGGGCAGCCTGAGAAAGTGGAAGAAATAGCTACAGTCGACATCCTCGATGTCCTTGCTGAAGAAGGCATCAGTATCCAGGATCTTGCTGATACGGCTCTGGAGATGTATGTCCCGCATCCGGGGCTTGAAACCAGGGAAAAAGCCGACGCTTTGTTTAAAAGGGAACTCAAGTACGCGCTTTCGGATCCAAATCTCTGTCTTCTGATCTATTCCGGGATATTGCTGGAGCGAGAAGGCAGAGCAGGAACCCTTCCTAATCTCAGTAAAAGTGCCTATGAAAAGGACCTTACTTTTATAATTGCGGATGAAGTGCTTGGCACAAGTATTGCAACCTATATCAGCGGTTCCAAGGGCGCGTTTGAGTTTGTCAGGTACGACAAACAGAAGCCTGGAATCCTTGCAAACCTCGGGCCTTTTATGGATGACGTAATAGGGGGCCTTATAGGAGGCGTATCCTCCAATATGTATTCAAGAGGTATGGCAGAGTTAGATAGAAAGGATTGAAAAACAGGCGATATCCAATGAATTCGTATTTGCTTGCTTTTAAATCGGGTTTTGGCTTCCTGTCCACGATCCCTGTAGGAATCAGCATGGAAGGGATCGATGAACTCATGAAGAAAATATATTTTTATCCCATCGTGGGAGCCGTTCTCGGGCTTCTGATAGGGGCAATTGCATACATAGGGCAGATAATATTTCCCGGACCTGTGCTTGCAGCGCTTATTATGGGATTTATATACTATATTACAGGCTTTAACCACCTCGATGGAGTCACTGACATAGGGGATGGTTTTATGGCTCACGGGTCACTTGAGAAAAAGCTCAAAGCTCTCAAGGATACAACCCTCGGGACAGGAGGGGCAGCCTTTTGCATGTTACTGCTGCTTACCCTCTACGGTTCCATACGGGCAGTACAGGAAGAAGGTCTTGCTGTCTTCGGGCCTGACCTTCCATTGTTGATGTTTGCGTCAATGTTTATTGCAGAGGTCAGTGCAAAACAGTCCATGCTAACTATTGCTGCTTTTGGAAAGCCCATACCTCCGCAGGAAAAACAGGCTTACCCTGGGCTGGGGACCATGACTATAAACGGAGCAACCAGGAAAAATTTCCTGATAGGCTTCGTATTTGGTGCTATTGTCTGTTTCCTGCCCTTCGGGTGGATAGGACTTTTACCTTATCTTGGAGCCTGTGTCTCAGCTCTTGTAATTCTTAACCGGAGCTATGCCCACTTTGGCGGCTTAAATGGCGACGGAATCGGTACTGCTAACGAAATCGGCAGGGTGACTGCTCTAATCATTCTCGCAGTTATCCTGAAACTTTCATTGAACGGATATATGGGAGGTTTAGAATGGACGCTATTGTAATGGCAGGGGGATTCGGGCAGAGGCTTGGAATGGGAGAAAAGCCGTGTGTGGAATTGCTTGGAAAACCACTCATAGCATACGTAATAGATACCCTCAGGACCGCAAAGAATATAGACAGGGTTTTTGTAGCGGTCTCACCTGTTACCCCCAAGACTGAAATAATGATTCAGGAGCGCTACAAAGGAGAAATTCGTGTAATCAGGACCTTTGGAGGAAACTACGTAGGGGATATGATCCATGCGGTAGAAACCGCAGAAACGGCTGGTCCTGTAATGATTATTATGTCTGATCTTCCTCTGATAAATTCCGAACTTATCGATTCGGTAATAGAGAAGTATAAAGAAGAAGGAAAGCCGGCGCTTTCGGTATATGTCCCAATCAATATCTGCAAGGGGGCCGGGATCAGGCCGGATACGGTCTTTAACAAGGATGGGAAGCTGATAGTGCCTGCCGGGATTAATATCCTGGACAGTTCTCAAATCCGAAACGAACAGGAAGACTTTAATCTGATACTTGATAATCCCAGACTAGCAATAAACGTAAATACGGTTGAGGATCTGCAGCGCTGCAGGAATCTGCTGCAGGGCTAAAACTAAAAACTACTAGAGGTGTCGTAGATTCTATCTTTAAAAAACCTGGCGCTGAGTCGTGATGGGAAGAAAATCCTGCGTGGGATCAATCTTGAGGTAGGCGACCGGGAAATTCACAGCATTATCGGTGCAAACGGTGCAGGAAAAAGTACACTTGCCTACACCCTGATGGGACTTCAGGGTTATGAACACGAGGAAGGCAGCCTCACCTTTGACGGGGAAGATGTTACAAAACTTTCAATAACCGAACGCGCAAGAAAAGGCATTACGCTTGCCTGGCAGGAACCTGCCCGCTTTGAAGGACTTAAAGTCAGGGATTACCTGGCAATAGGAGCAAAAAGTAACGGAGGCGTTACTGAGGAAGAACTGAAAGACGCCCTGAAGAAGGTAGACCTTAAGCCCGAAAAATACCTGGACAGGGAAGTTGGCGAGGCTCTCAGTGGTGGCGAAAGAAAACGCATAGAACTTGCCTCGATAATTACTATGAGACCGAAACTGGCGATTCTTGACGAGCCTGATTCCGGGATCGACGTCGTTTCCTTAAAAGAAATCGTGGCTTTGATCCAGACTTTGAAGGAAAACGGTTCCTCGGTACTTGTAATTACACACAGGGAGGAGATTGCAGCCGCTTCCGATAAAGCATCCCTGATGTGCGAAGGGACAATTCTCAGGAGCGGAGACCCCTTGGAAATCAGCGAATTTTTCAAAAACAGGTGCATACCGTGTGACAGCAGGGTATCCCCACCGAAGGCGG
>CAYSZA010000056.1:0-13682 GCA_964435275.1 uncultured Methanosarcinales archaeon
TTAACCGAACCGACAAAAATCCTCGTCAGACAGGAAATAACTCCTGACTCCATTATTAATGAATAGTAATTACTGCACTTATCATGCAGGAAATTATAGTTACGCACTCATAGTACTTAAAGATACCTATATCCCTCCTAAACAGAAGGATTGTAGATAAAAGAACTATGAGAAGAAATCATTCTAGCATGCACAAATAACCACACTAGAACGGGAATATGTAATTATGTGCTCATAGTATTTAAAGATATCTATGTCCTTCCAAATTAAGAAGGAATTTCAACCAGATAACTATGAGAAAAATCCCCCAACACAATTAATTCATGCTGGAACGGGAAACACATATACATCAGTTTTAATATATAAATCTTTCTACTCAGGAGACTTCCTGAAAAAACAAACTTATCATTTGAGAAAAATCTGTTTTCTTAAGCCCTGATCCTCACTCTCAAGTTTTGTATTCAAGAGCGGCCCGCGCTTGTTTTGCGCGTGAGACATACAAACACACATCAGATATATATAGCTGTCGCCCGCCAAGGTACTTAGAAAAAAATAATAATAAGAAGAGAGTAAAAGAAAGCAGAAAAGCGTAGCATTCAAATAATAACAGAAAGTTGAAAGCTGCAGAAAGAATAACCTTAAAACTCGAAAAAACGATATATAAGGGATTTAAGGGTATAAAAATAAAAAATATAATGATAAATATAAACCAGATATAATGAGGTATCAAACTGGCAGACTTAAAGAAACCTACATCCAAAACCAAACCCAATACGGAAGAAACCGTTACAAGAGTACGTACACCGCGCAGGGAAAACAACGAGATCCTGGCAACAGTTGAGAGTCTTCTGGGTGCAAACAGGCTAAGGCTCCGTTGCATGGATGGGGTCGTTCGTATGGGAAGGATTCCGGGTTCAATGAAGAAAAAAACCTGGATTAGAGAAGGAGATGTCGTTATTGTCGTGCCCTGGGAGTTCCAGAACGAAAAGGCAGATGTGATCTGGAAGTACACAAGGCCGCAGGTAGACTGGCTTGAGAGGAAAGGATACCTGAAAGGATAACATGGGAATGGATCAGGAAAAGAAAATAAGGCGCATCGATAGCGCTAAAGATAAGTCTCGGGCAAGGGAGAAAGACTCCGAGAGACTGAAAGTAGAAGAAAACGTGTTCGATGTACCCACCCTTAAAATTCTTTATACCCTTTCCAACAAGGGCGTAATAAAGGCAATGGGGGGAGCTATCAGTACTGGGAAGGAAGCAAATGTATTTTATGCGGAAGGTCCGGACAGAGAACTGGCTGTGAAAATATACAGGATTGCCAGCAGTACCTTCAAGGCCATGGACGCCTATATTATGAAGGACCCTCGATTCACAAATATCCGGAATAATAAGCGAGACATCATTTTTGCCTGGACACGCAAAGAGTTTCAGAACCTCAAGCGTGCGAAAAGCGCAGGAGTAAGGGTCCCGGAACCTGTGCTTGCCGAAAAGAATATTCTTATCATGGAATTTATGGGAGAGAAAGAGGCACCTTACCCGCTCCTCAAAAACACCTATCTTGAAAGCGATGAGGCAAAAATTGTTTTTGATACGATCGTCGAGTATATGCGTCTTCTTTATAAAAAAGCAAACCTCGTACATGCCGATCTGAGTGAGTATAATATACTGATTGACCCGAAAAATCTGACTCCCATATTTATTGACATGGGACAATCCGTGACCCTGGAGCATCCTAATGCCCGGGAGTTCCTCTACAGGGATGTGCAAAATATACTCAGGTTCTTCAGCCGCTATGGGATAAAGGACAAACCTGAAGAGCTATTTACAAAAATACAGGTGGAATAATATGACTCAATATGTCAAAATCCCCAAAGAAAGAGTCGGAGTAGTTATAGGTCCGAAAGGAGAAACAAAAAAGTTTATCGAGGACAAAACCGCTTGCCAGCTGGAGATCGATAGTGAGAGCGGAAAGATAGACGTCACCTGTGAGGAAGACCCACTGAAAGAATTCAGGGTACTCGAAACTCTCAAAGCGATAGGAAGAGGTTTTAGTCCCGAGAAAGCTCTTGAACTTCTGGAAGACGATCTGCTTATGCTTGAGGTCATCGACCTCTCCGATGTAGCCAACACTCCAAAAGAGCTGCAGCGGATAAAAGGCCGGATAATAGGAAGAAATGGAAGGACCAGAGAGCTTGCTGAAACTCTTATAAACGTCAAGATCTCAGTATACGGAAAAACCGTGTCTGTGCTTGGGCACCCAGAACAGAACACTATAGTCCGGACAGCCATAAGGATGCTGCTTGACGGAGCTACCCACGGTGCAGTCTACAAGTTCCTGGAAAAAAAGCATCAGGAGCTTTTACAGTCCCAGCTGGACTCAGTTGACTTTTATTAAAAAAGGAAGCCAAAGCTCCAGGACTTATAATATCACTCCAAACACTTTATGATATAATTTTACCCCCCTGGAAACTGGCTTTCAATCCTTTCCGTTCTTTTACTGAACTTTTCGAAACTCTTTTTTTCATTCCTGAATTTCGCCAGTCTCTTCGAGGTCTTCTTCGTCCTCTTCGGATCTTTTTCCTCCTCCTTCCAGGAAGTTGCCCCTTCCAGGTTTTGCACTAATCGAGTCCTCAGTCCAGATTATTTCACCTCTTGAGAGAGTATACTCCGGAAAAATCCCTTCCATACCTTCAAAGGGAGTCCAGCCCGCTTTACTGTGCAGGAATTCAGCCTTTATAGGGCGAAGCTCGCGGGGATTCACAATAATCAGGTCTGCATCAAAACCTACTTCAAGCCTGCCTTTGGATTTGCGGTCCAGTCCGAAGGCTTTTGCCGGATTCCAGCTTGTAAGCAGGATCATCCGTGAAAGCGGCAGGATATTTTTTCTTACCGCAGCAAGCATTAGAGGCATAAGCGTCTCAACCCCAGGCACTCCCGAGGGAGCAACTCTTATATCAACATCTTTTTCGGACTCCAGATGCGGAGCATGATCCGAGGCCACCATATCAATAGTGCCATCATTAATCCCGTTTACGAGAGCTTTAATACTGTGGCTTCCCCGGAGAGGAGGATTCATCTTCCCAAAAGATCTGAGCTTTTCCCAGTCTCGTGTAGAGAGGAAAAGATGATGAGGAGTAACTTCACAGGTAAAAAGAGGTTCTTTATTTTCCCTTCTTGCAAGATATTTTTCCTTCCGTATCATACCTGTAGCTTCAAGCGTGCTCATGTGACAAATATGCGCCCTGACCTTCAGTTTGGAAACAAGCTCCAGGGCTTTCTGAACGGCAGCCGCCTCACATGCATTGGGGCGTACCTTTGAATGGTACTCGTAAGATGTATCTCCTTTTAACAGCTCTTCCAGCTCAAGACGCATTTTCTCGTCTTCAGCATGTATGGTCGCAAGTGAGCCAAGACGTTTGATTTCTGTAAGCGCCTCTTCAAATGTCTCCTCATTAATATTTAGCCCGCCTGTGGACTCGGCCATGAAAATTTCACCAAAAGCCGTGACCCCCAATTTCCAGAGTTCTTTTAGTTTCTCGAGATTACCTGTTACCCCACCATTGATCCCGAAGTCGATAATAGACTTCCCCCTGGCAAGTTTAAGCTTTTGTTCGAAACCCCGCCTGTCTGTTGTTGGAGGCACTGTATTAGGCTGATCGATAACAGTGGTAACTCCTCCGGCAGCTGCCGCACATGAGCCCGTATACCAGTTTTCCTTTAAGGTCATTCCGGGCTCCCTGAAATGAACATGTACGTCAATCCCGGCAGGCAGGGTAAGAGCACCGCCTGCATCTATTATCATATCCGAGCTTGAGACCCTGAGATCTTTTCCTATCCTAGTAACTTTGCCATCCTCAATAATGATCTCGGCAGGCTGAAGCGAATTATTGTAATAAATCCGTGTATTTTTGATAAGAATATCAGGCATGGGCGTCTATATGCTTATAAACGTACTTATAACCTGTACATCAGAGAGAACAGGAAATGGTTAGAAAAGAATTCAAAGAAATTATTAAAGGAAAAAATAATCAAAAGCTTTGAAATGCTATTGAAAATAAGGAGAGAAGGTTAGAAAACCTTTTCAATTCAGTTTGACTCTCTCAGCCGTAGCAAGATAGACTACACTTTCGCAGATGTTGCAGCAGTGATCTGCAATTCTTTCCAGGTAACGAATCAGGAAAAGCAAATTTGTGGCTCTGGAAATAATGCTCGTATCTTTTGCCATCATTTCTATCAGCTCGACCCAGACTGCGTAAAAGAGTCTGTCGACCTCTTCATCCCTTGCTGCTGCTGTTCTTGCAAGTTCGACATTCTGGGTTTCAAAAGCCTTCAGAGAATTCTCAAGCATAAAAGCAGCAATATCTGCCATTTTTTTCGTATCTATAAGCGGTTTTACATGCCCGCCCTGCATTCTCCCGGGGATTTTGGCAATATTTATTGATAATCCCACAATCCTCCTGAGATCTGCCGAGATCTTGAGAGAGGATACTATAAGCCTGAGATCACTGGCCATGGGCTGCTGAAGCGCAAGCAGGTCAAAAATAGAAGCCTCAAGTTCTTCCTCAAAGTTATCCACTTCTGGCTCAAGGGCAAGTGTCTTTTCAGCAAGGGTAATATCGAGATCTATAACTGAAGTCATGGAATCCCTGAAAATCAGTTCAACCATCTCTCCAAGCGAGAGTACGGACTCCTTAAGCAGGTCCAGCTGTCTTATGTATTGTTCTCGAACCATTCCAATCACCCAAACCTGCCAGTAATGTAGTCCTCAGTACTCCTTTCTTTAGGATTACGGAAAATCTGTCTTGTCTGGCCGAACTCAATCAGTTCTCCCATAAGGAAAAATCCTGTATAGTCCGATATCCTCGCTGCCTGTTGCATATTATGAGTTACGATTACTATGGTATAATCTTTTTTAAGGTTCATGATCAGATCTTCAATCCTTGAAGTGGAAATTGGATCAAGAGCACTCGTTGGTTCATCGAAAAGAATTGTTCTGGGCTTTACCGCAAGGGTTCTGGCTATGCAAAGTCTTTGTTGTTGCCCGCCACTCAGGGAGAGTGCAGGAGACTTAAGCCTGTCTGACGTTTCTTCCCAGATCGCAGCCGAACGAAGGGCCTGTTCGACAACACCGTCAAGATCTTTCCTGTTTGCGCCATGTATACGCGGCCCGTAAGCGATATTGTCATAAATCGACATGGGGAAGGGATTGGGCTTCTGGAATACCATGCCCACATTTTTTCGAAGCTCAACAACATCCACATCTGGCCCGTAGATATCCTTGCCTTCGATAGTAACTTTACCTTCGATCCTGCAATTTTTAATAAGATCGTTCATCCTGTTTAAGCAGCGAATGAAAGTTGATTTGCCACAGCCTGAAGGGCCTATAAGGGCAGTTACGCTGTTTTTGGGGATCTGCATGGAGACATTCTTAAGCGCCTGCTTCTCCCCGTACCACAGATTAAGCTTTTCTACTTCAATCTGAGGTTGAGATACGTTTTGAACAGCTTCAGTCATTTAAGGACCTCATTATCATACTAAGCCTGATACTTAATTAATAAAACTCTAATTAAATCTTTAGTTTATTCCTGTAGTGCCTGCGAATAAGTACAGCTATAAGATTCAAACCCAGCACAATAAGCAACAGAACCAGAGCTGTTCCATACTGAATAGGCCTGGTTTTTGCGATATTTGTCCCGGCTGTTGCAAGTACAAAAAGGTGGTAAGGAAGCGCCATAAACTGGGAATATACCGAATCAGGCAGTCTTGGCAAAAAGTAAGCAACCCCTGTAAAGAGAATAGGAGCGGTCTCTCCTGCAACCCTCCCTATGCTCAACACTGACCCTGTAACAATCCCTGGTATGGCAGCTGGCAGTACCACATGCCTGATCGTCTGCCATTTACTGACCCCAAGTGCAAGGGACGACTCTCGATACTCGTTAGGAACCGTGAGCAAGGCTTCTTCAGTAGCACGGATAATTACCGGAAGAATAAGGAGAGCAAGTGTAAGAGAGGACGATAGCAGGGAAGGACCAAAGCCAAAATATTTTACAAACAACGCAAGCCCGAAAAGCCCGAAGACAACGGAAGGAGTTCCTGCAAGGTTGTTGATTGCCATTTCGATTAACCAGGTAGTGCGGGTCTCTCCTGCATACTCGTTGAGGTAAATAGCGGCCATAATTCCCATAGGAAGGGCTACAATCATGGAACCTATGATCAGGGCTATGGTACCTACAATTGCAGGATAGATTCCTCCCTGAGTCATCATTCGGCGGGGCATCTCAGTAAGAAATTCAATGCTAATTACCCCATACCCGTTTGAAATGATATAGAATAGAATTACCACTACAAAACCTGTAACTGTCAATGTGGCAAGAGTCAGCAGGGAAAAAGCTATTTTCTCACTCGTTTTCGAACTCAAACCCATGATCAGTCCACCTTAAAACGATATTTCCTTTTTATAGAATCCGCAATGAGGTTAATCAGGAAAGTTATGATGAAGAGTACGGACCCGACTGCAAAGAGGGCGTAAAAGTGATCACTGCCCTGAGGGACTTCTCCCATCTCAAGCGCTATTGTAGCGGTCATTGTCCTCACGGAATTCAGAAAACCCCCAGGGAAGGAAGGAATTACTGCAGTGTTTCCGGTTACCATCATAAGGGTCATGGTCTCCCCTATAGCTCTCCCCACACCCAGCATTACCGCCGCTGAGATTCCCGAGAGAGCCGCAGGCACTATAACTTTGTATATCGTCTGCCATCTCGTAGCCCCCAGAGCAAGTGAACCCTGCTTGAGAGTGCTGGGAACTGAGCTTATTGCGTCCTCTGAAATAGTGATAATTGTGGGAAGGGCCATAATCCCGAGCATAATTGAACCTGTAAGGGCAGTCTGTCCGGTTGGGAGGTTAAAAGTTTCCTGTACAAGAGGAACAAGCACTACAAGCCCGAAGAACCCGAATACCACAGAAGGAATACCTGCCAGGATCTCAATAAAAGGTTTTAAAAAATCTGCGACCTTGGGGTGTGCAATCTCAGAAATATATATTGCAGAAGCAATCCCCAGAGGAACTGAGAAAAGAATTGCTCCGGCAGTTACAATAAGGGAACCGAAAAATAGAGGCAACAATCCAAACTGCGCGTTTACGGATGTCGGGTACCAGAATTTGCCTGTGAGAAAATCCAGAAGAGAGATATCTTTAAAAAGAAGTAAACTATCTCTGAATAAAAATAGGCATATAAGGAAGAGAATTATAACCGTAAGGGCACTTACGGAGAAAAGTACCGATTCGATTGCTTTTTCCTTATAGTTCCTTTTAAACATGTTTTTCCCTTGAGAAAATTTCTATCTTTACTTTTGTACCGGGAAGTATCCTACTTCACTTATTATGCTCTTCCCATTTTCACTCATTACAAAATCAATAAACTCTTTTGTAAGACCTGTGGGTTCCCCATTTGTATAGAAATAGAGAGGCCTGGAAAGTGGGTATGCACCACTGAGAATATTTTCAGAAGTTGGAGCTTCTGACCCATTTCCTGCATTGAGGTTAAGGGCTTTTACACTTTTGTCAAGGTATGCAACACCGATATATCCGATTGCACCTGGGTTCTGGGAGACTTCCCAGACGACTCCACCTGTAGCAGGCTGAGTAAGAGCATCAGGCCTGTATTCGTCACCAAGCAAAATAGCTTCCTTGAAGTATTCGTAAGTACCTGAACTGCTGTCCCTGGAAATTACTGCAATTGGCCTGTCCTCGCCACCAACATCTTTCCAGTTGCTGATGCTTCCGTTGTAGATGCCACGTAGCTGCCCAAAAGTAAGTTCGGACACAGGATTACTGGGGTTTACGACTACAGAAATCCCATCATAGGCAATCGTATGTTCTATGGGATTGATTCCGTTTGCTTTAGCAGCTTCAATTTCATCGGTTTTCATTTCTCTGGAGGCAGTGGCAATATTCACTTCACCGTCAATGAGCGCCGCAATTCCAACCCCGGACCCACCCCCAGTGACTGTTACACTTTTGTCAGGATTTTCAACCATGAATTCTTCAGCCTCAGCCTGCGCAAGAGGGAGAATCGTATCTGAACCTTTTAAAAAAATGCCTTTGGACTCGCCTGCAGGAGTTTCTCCTGCCTGAGAAGGGCCTTCGTTATTCTTAGACCCGGTACATCCAATTCCAAGGAACACAAGCCCAATCATCAATAATATGAGAATTGTATATTTCTTCAGCGTATTTGCCATGTAGAGACACTCCTCTAAATAATGAGTCAATAACTTACATTCGTCCGTTTGTTTCCAGTATAATGCACAATAAAAGTGAAGGGTAATATAAAGATTCGCCTTATATAATATAGAGAAGTATATACATATCGGAAGTATGAAATAAAGTAGTATAGTATATATGTCCTATATAAAAATATAGACAAAAGGAAAAAAGAGCATTAAGAAAAATTAGGATAAGAAGCCAATAGCAGGCAAAAACCGAATTAAAGTGTGGAGGCTAAAAAAACAGATTAAGACAAGTTGTAATGTACAAAGGGGCCCAAAATATCAAAAGTGGGATAAGTTCGGAACAGAAAAGAGCAGGCTCAGAAATCGAAAAGGGAACTCTGCTCCGCACGCCCATTTTCCTTAAATAAGTTTTGTTCCTGATCTTTCACCTTATTTTCCCTTTTGGAAGGGGATCTTTCCTGTTTCTTTACTTCAGGCTTCTTAGCTTCGAAATCAAACAGTCCTTTTTGCTTGGAATCAAAGTCAAGTGAAGAAATGTTAACCCCGAAAACTTCCAGAATACGCTCAACCGGGGGCAGAATCTGTTTCTTAACGTAATAGTCGACGTCTATCGGGATATTGTGCTCCCCGACATACTCCGGGTCTTCAGCCCGATCGACAAAAAGTCCTTTTCCTGCAGTAATGACAAAAGGTATCCTTGTTCCTATGGAAGGTACGACGCCGGTCCGTTCTTTCAGCTTTTCCACGACTGTAAGGTGAGGCTGCTTGTTTTTGTAACTATCTGTTCTCCGTGTAAGGGTGCGCGTGAGAACAAGGCTTTCGATAAGCTCGGGATCTTTTGCCGGATCAAGATTCCGGACCTTGTTAACCACGTTGCGAACATGTTCTATGGCCAGCTCAACATTACCTTCTATAAGCACAAGCTCAAGAACCCTGTTCAGGGTTACCGAGGTTAGCTCACACCAGTCCCTTCGAACAGTTTCCATGCCTTTGACCTTAATCTTGTCTTCCCAGCCGGAGTTCCTGGGCTCAAAAAGCCAGAGAGCATAACGTTTCTTTGCGATAAGAAGAGCACGTTTTGCAATGGACTCGAATTCAAGCTCCATAGGGTCGGGCAGGGAAGCAGAAACGATATCCGAAAGCCTGTTACCTACAAGACTAACCTCGTCAAGGGAGAGCTCTTCTCTGGATTTACAATGGACAAAGACGCTGTCCGTGTCCCCATAAGAAACCGACAGTTCAACTACCCTATCCGAAGGGGAGAGCTTTCCGGCTTCATCAGGGAGTAGAGCTGCTTCACCCCTGAGCACGATTTTTCCTATAGTATTATTGATAATTTCCCGGGTATTCAGGATATTACTTCTTCCAAAACTGGTTACGGCATTTGCGAGCGTCAGGCTGTAGAGCCTCGCCCGGGCATACCCGGAGTAACCGTAAAAGCTGTTTAACAGGATTTTCAGGGCGAGCTGTGTAGCATCAAGTACCCTATACTCATTTTCATCAGAGGTCCGTCTCATCCTTTTCTTTGTCTGCGTCCTCTGATTAAGCAAATCTTCAAGGATAGATGGCACTATTCCTTTGTAAATGTCAGGAGGCACAAACTCTCCTCCGGATGGAGGCCTGATAGTTACCCCTTCTGGCTTCTCGCCTGTAACTACTGTAGTATAACAAAGGTTATGTGCCATCATTATAGTTGGGTAAAGAGACTTGTAGTCAAGAATAAGCACATTTTCCAGAAGACCTTTCTTGGGTTCAAGGACTTCTCCACCTTTGAGATCAGAACTCATTTCATATCTCTCAGCTGAAACTCCATCATCGGGCTTTGGAAGGAGCACTCTGTCGCGAAGTCCGAACTCCCGGAGAAGAAGCATTTCAACCATTGAGGTCTGGCCCCCATCAACAATTTCCTGAAGCAGGCTTCCACTTACCTGGGCAAGGGCGATATATTTGTCAAGAAGTCTCAAACTGAGAATAAGTTCCAGAGCAAGTTCTGCATCCCTGCGTGCGTAGTCGACGAATTTTTTGAATTTTTCCCCTGTGTCAAGCCAGTACTCTTCCATTTCAAGAGGGGGAACATCCAGCTTTTCACGGTTCAAAAGTTCCTTTGAAACCGCACGCAGAGTGTACTGCTTGAGACTGAAAGCTCTTCTTACCAGAGGAAGAGCGTCCACAACCACACGGCCCTTCATTTCAGTGCGGGTAATAAGCCCGAATCGTCTGTAGCCTATCTTGCTGCCGTCCCTGCCGACAACAGGATTTATTGCTTTACCCTGTGCAACCAGAGTTCTGACTCTGTCCGTTATGTAAGGAATATCAAAATCCTGATGGTTATAACCTGCTACAATATCAGGATCATATTCGCAGAGGATTTCGAAAAAGAGGTTTAGCATCTCAGTCTCGTCCTTACAGGGAAGAACATCGGAATTTATGCCTTCCACAGGTCTTGCCAGAAGCACAAGGGTTTTATGCCCTCTGTACTCCGGCTCGAAGGAGAAACTGATCATGACTATAGGGGAAACATCCGGGGAGGGCATTCCCCCATCAAGAGGCAAGCACTCTATGTCAAAAGAGAGATACTTCAATGGAGCAATGGTAAGACTTTCAACCTTTTTAAACCCGGATGCAAGGATTGAAGAATCACATGCGAAGTTTTCACAGCGGGAACTGCCTGAGCTGCTTCCCCGGAAATATCTTGCAGGGTCAACTGGGTCTCCTTCTGCGGATAACCAGACCATGCCTCCGAGGTTTCTATCAATTAAAAAACGATTTCTGAAGAGAATATCAGTCTCATAGACTTCCCATTTGCCTTCAGCTCTCATCACGTCCTGGAGCTTGAGGATGTCGTCCCTTATCTCGGGCACGTCCCTGGGCAGGTGAGTAGTGACCTTAAGCATCTCTTTTTTTGTTTTCTGATACCCAATGGGCTCGAATTTCTCAACAATTTCGACTTTTTTAACTTGCGCGAAAGTATCTTTGATAAGCCTGGCTACAGCGTGAAGGTCTCCAGATGCCTTGAGATAAAAATAAGGCTCAAAATCGGGTACAAAACAGCAAACGCTCTTCCCGTCCGCTCCCCTGCCAAAGAGGCGGATGACGGGGCTGCTGTCACTGACGACTTCATAATCTGCATCCAAGATCTGGAAATCCATAGGCATGGTTTACGGTTTTAGATAGACATATAGGTTTTGTTGTATTTTTAAAACAGAAATTTTATAACCTGCTCCGAACCCTGTCAATTTTTTGAAAAGCACTACAGGAACCCAGAAAGGAATAAGAAATAGAAAAAAAGAGATAACATGAGTGGAGGGACTTCAGGAACCAGCAGTAGGTTCCTGGTTTAAACAGGCTCAGGGGACTACAGATATTCCCGTAATCAAAAAGTTCCGGAGAATTTATAGTACATTCCTGTAATTAAAGAGCTCCGGGAATCAGTAACTGTATTACCTCAATTCTGAACCCGGTACGTCCGTTACCTCTCAGCTTTAGACCTGTTTAATGTTCATGTTGATTGCAACCTCGGCGATATCAGCACTGTATTCTGAAACCCGTCTCAGACTTTCCAGGATCATGCTAAGTTCGATATTACCCGGACCTTCGCAATTCCGTGGCTCCAGGGAAACGCCGAACTGGGAAACTTTCTTAGCTTCTACAACAATTCTGTTGATAGCCTGCAAGTCTTCTTCGGTCATTGAGTCTATTGAGCTTTCGAAAACCTTGCGGGAGAGTTCAGCCATCTTGAAGATTGGGTCATCAGCACTGACTCCGGAGTCCATTTTCAGGACACTTTTTGCTATCTTTACAGCGTGATCTCCTACACGCTCAATGCTTTTCGTAATAAGTCTGTATCCCAGGCACTCTCTCGGATGCCGAATTCCAATCTTTTCAGAGAGTTCGATATCTTCAATTGAGGCTTTGAGCTGGCGGACGGCAAGAAGATAAAAACGGTCCACATCGTCGTCTCTCTGGATGACATCTTCGGCAATTTCCACATTATGATCCCTGAGGGCAGCCATGGAATCTTCAAGCATGGAAAGCACAAGTCCATACATGTTTTTAATTACACGGGCAAGGGGAAGGTCATTGTAGTTCAGAAGGCACTGGAAGACCAGCTCATTCCGGGATTCTTCTATAAGCTCAAGTCCTATCAACTTCTGACGCACAGAATCTTTAATGAACTTGCGGTCATAGGCGCTGAAGCCTTTTTTGGTTGTCAGCCGGATAACATCATAGCCCACAAGATAATGGGAAATAAGAATCCTGAGATTATTTTCTGCACTGTCTGAGTGAATATAGTCGATCGTTGCCTTAAGAGCAGAGTGTTCCTTTGAGATCGCACTGGAAGAAACAAGCAGGGTTCTGTTAGGCATGGGTGTAAGAGTAAGAGTATCCCCGGCCTCAAGCCCTATATCCCGGACCCATTTTATGGGGAGAGACACAATGTAAGTAGAATTTCCGGTAAACTGAACTTTTCTTTTATCCTTGGTAATAAATAAACCCCCTGAGGGTATTCTAATTAATCTTGAAGAAACTATATAGAGGAAGGTGATATATAAATGTATCCTGAAAATAGAACGCTAAAGTGAGAAGTAAAACTTGATAGTCCTGTCTAAGTATGGTATATAGGAGCAATTACTGATTCATAGGAAAACATAGTGCTGCTTAGAAATCCAATGTTAAACAATGCATAAAACCAAACCTATGAAAAAGCCCTTTTTCTGTAAGAAAAACCGCTTATACAATTAAACCACAGGTATTGTGCCAAAATAAATGGGGACTTATTAGCATGTCCATCAGAAAAATAGGAAAATAGGAGAACAGTTAAAACTAAAAACAACTTAAAAATAAACAACTTAAAAATAAAAGCTTAAAACTAAATAGCTTAAAAATAAACAAATTAAAAATTAAAGAGATATAAAACTAAAAAGAGTTAAGGGCTATTAAAGAAAACTCATCGAAAATCCGGCTTTCCCTTGAATTTCCTTATGCAAGGGATTCCTCAGCTTCTATCTTGCTCATGTAGCTCTTTTTGAATTCAAGATATTTTTGAGCAAGCTCTTCTGCCTGCTGCTGGTTCAGGAGGTTTTGGGATTTCTCAAATACTTTACTTTCTTCGTCCTGTACGTGGTGAATTATAACATCTTTCAGCTCATTGAACCTAGCAGTCCAATTTTCACTACCTTCGCCCATGCCTTCCAGTTCGTACATCAGGGCTTTTGCTTCATTATGTTCTATGTAGGCTTTACGAGCAATATCTCGTGATTCTTCTTTCTCCTCAAGCAGTGGATAGTAAAGTTTCTCTTCCCCTGCCATATGAGGATCGATTTCAGCTTTTATTCTAAAAAGAACTTTTTTTGAGCCGTTGCCCGTTACTTCATTAAACATGTCAAGTACAAGCTTATGTTCCTTGCTTAAAATATCATAAATCGTTTCCATAGTTCCCCCTAATTGAAATC
>CAYSZA010000057.1:0-13192 GCA_964435275.1 uncultured Methanosarcinales archaeon
ATCTTCGCTTAAAGCGGGTGACTGGTGAGTTCCTTCCTTTTTGCCTAGACGGACTACAGGTTATGTCTGAAATAACTGATTATAAAAAAAGTGAAAATATAGAAAATTTTGTTCCATATTTTCTGTAGATATGGATATAGAATAACTTCCCTGGTTCTGCAATCAGGAGCGAATCAAGAACATAATTCCTGGTGGTCTCAATTTTTTCTTCTGGCTTATCCCTTTGATCGGATCTCTTTTGTTTCCTGGCTTTCGGAACTGGTTGGCAAAAATAGGAAATTTAAAAGAGAAAAGGAATAACCCCAAAAAAGAATACGTTCATGAACCCGTGAATTAGAGCTACCAGCGGCAGACTCCGGGTCCTGTAAAATAGGTAACCTATAAGAGTACCTACAGAGATTATGTAAAGAATTTCGCTAATATTCCCATAACCTGAGTGCATCAACCCGAACAGAACACTTGTAATTATCAGCGCTTCTCGGTTGCCTAATACTATCTCTAGCCTATTCTGCAAGATTGATCTGAAGATTATTTCCTCTACAGGGCTCACGAAAAAGACCATTATTATAATGAGGCTCAAGAGATTAAGAATTGAAAAATTCTGAATGAGAGGATTTTCTCCTACTACGAAAAATTCCCCTACTCCTAATAAAAAGCCCATCACTATTGAGAGTGGAATATATACTGCTATTTTCTCAAAGGTTATTCCGAGCTGCGTGCGAGTGAATTCTTGGTTTGTGGCAGCAATGCTTACAGGAATTGCCAAGAGACCATATATGAAAACAAGATTGTAGAGCCTCTCAGTATAGAAAAGTGGCATTGAAGAATCTACCAGACGCAGGATAGGCAATAGGATAAATGCCTGGTAAGTTTTCTGGATTTCACCATCTTTTACGAACATTGTGATAATGGAAAGCCCAAGCAAAACTAACGCATGTACTACCATGGCTCCGACTTCCCTTCCAGAATATATCATCAGTTCCGCAAAAGCAATCGCTGAAACCGGGATTGCCAGGTAAACCCACTTATTCTTCATCTCAGGCATCGTCCCCTTAAGATTTTCAGGTCGCTTCGTTCTCACGCCTTCAGGAATTTCTATAGTCTCCTTCTTATTCAGACTTTCAAACGTTTCCATCTTCATACCTCCTCTCCAACGTTTATCCAGAGGCGCAAATCTTTGTAGGGTACGTTTTTCTCAGTCTCATTGAAAAGCAGGAACTCAAGCTTCATATTCTTTCCTTCAATAGAAGGTGTGATCTCAAGAGGCTCTTCCAGAGTTGTATTATGGGCAAGACTGACATGCTGCAGTTTTTCCGGAATCGGCACTGATGTATTCTCAAGCCTTACTTCCATTGTATAATTCATTGTTCTGTATTCATTATTTGTTATTCCTATAATATAGGTCCCACTTTCACCTTGGATATACTCTGTTGTATAGTTATTAGCCATCCCGTTGGTGCCAAGGATATAGAATTCTGTAAATGGTTCTCTTTCCTGTGGCACCAGAACAGCGTAAGCTCCAGTACTAATTAAGATTAGGAAAGAAAAAGCTAGAAATATCCTGAGGGTTTTCTCGGTCTTTGATTCAGGTTTTCCCATAACTCCAGATATCAGGGTAAGGGCAAGAGCCTTGAAAGGCACCTCAAATGCCCTGTCTTCAGGCAGATAGGCTCTTCTGGCGTATGCTACTGCCGACATAAGCATCGTAAGTACGGAAAGGCTTATAAGTAGGGGTACTTCCCTGATTCCCCAGGGTGTATAGCTAAGTGCAAGCCCTAACAAAGGCTCAACCGAGACACTCATTGCAACAGAAAGAGCCATTCTTTCCATTCCTTCAAGTCCGCCTTTTTCTGGAAAAAGCATAGCTATTAGGGCGTATCCTGGAAGGAAAAGTATCAGGAATAGTCCAAGGGCTGTGCGAATAAAACTTCCACTAAGTACAGGAATTAGTACGAAAATATCCGTAAGAATTACAAGGCCTGCTACTAACAGCAGGTCAGATGGAAACTTCTGGTTTCCGGGCATATAACTCCTCATAAAACGGTTTTATGTTTTTCTGGCTTCCAGTTTTCTTTGTTACTCGGGCGAATCTGCCAATTTCTTTGTTCTCTCATGAGGCTTTTCGGAAACCTTCCTACTTCCTCTAACCGGCTGTTTTAATCCTCAAGTGTGAAGAATAATGCCGGAAAGGTGAAAACTGTCCGAGCTTTTCCCCGGTTTTCTTCTAATTTAGCAGAATTTATTTTCCTGAATTATATTCGTTTTCAAGAATGTTTTAACCCGATCTACTCAATTACCTAGTTGTATAAAATATCTTTCCCTTTTCCTGCTTTGTATCTAAAATACTTTTCCCTTTTTTTCTGTTTTTTGAAGAAAACTTTCTCCCTCTAAGTTTCGATATGTCTGACTTTTTGTATACAGTTCACTGGCTGAACAAGGAACTTTTGTAGTGTTGACATATAACAAGAATGTCATTGATTTCTTATATCAGTGTAATTTTTTATTTATTATTTGTTTACATTATAGGAATAGCAAAAGCCTTTCAAGCTATTATTCAGCCTAACAGGCTTTCCATGTGGATTTAATTGTTTTTCGTTATCGGGGTTACTGATTAATTATTTTTGGTGTCTAAATGCTTATATAGCTCGTATATTAAAACAGATACAGGTCTTATATTCAATGCTGGGACTCACTTACAGAACACTTGTGATCCTTCTTTTTGCTAAAAAGAGAAGGATATTTCCCCCTACCGATTATCTGTAAATGTAGCCGTAGAAGACCTTTTGAAACCCTTTAAAAATTATGGAGCGATGACTCTGAAAAATATATTCGCCGAATTTGGAATTTTTACTGATTCTTCTATAATAAAATACTTTATTAGGGAGACTTCTTACTTTTATCTCCAAAGAGGTAGATGATTGCATATGGCCATTACGATTGCAGCCATGCCTGCCTATAACGAAGCCCATGCCATTGCAGATGTTATCAAGGGTTGCAAAAAATACGTCGACAGAGTAGTAGTTGTAGATGACGGAAGCACCGATAATACTGTCGATATCGCCGAATCTCTTGGCGCCTATGTAGTTCGTCACGAAACAAATAAGGGATATGGAGCAGCCCTCAGGAATTGCTTTGAAACCGCCCGTAAGCTCGATGCAAATGCTATGGTCATAATTGACTCTGACGGTCAACATGACCCCTCTGAAATTCCCAAACTTCTTGAACCTCTAAAAAATGGGTTTGATCTGGTAATCGGTTCAAGGTTTGTCAACGGTAACGGTAAAAATGTCCCTATTTACCGTAAATTTGGGATGAAAGTTCTTGATATCGCGACCTATATTGCAGGCGGCCTGAATGTCACCGATTCCCAGAGTGGTTTTCGAGCTTATGGAAAGAAAGCTATTGAAAACATAAATTTGAATGGCACAGATATGTCCGCAGGCTCTGAAATTCTTATTCAGGCTAAAGATCACAAACTGAAGTTTACTGAAGTGGAAATCCATTGCAGATATGATCTTGAAGACTGCTCAAGCGAACATCCTTTCATACATGGACCTAGAGTCCTGTTCCGGATACTTAAAGATATGGAGTACAGACGGCCTCTGTATTATTTCTCTGTTCCCGGCCTTATAATGGCGTCTGCAGGCTTTCTTATGGGGCTGAAATTTCTACAGGACTACTTTCTAGGAGGGTCTTTGCGCTTCGGGCCTACGCTCCTTATGGTGATGCTGACAATTATAGGAGCATTTATGGTATTTACGGGAATAATCCTGCACGCCATCTCAAGGATGATTTTCTTAAACGAACACATCCGAAAACAATAATGCTAAAACGGGGTCAACTTGTATGAATTACCCTTTCGTTTCAATCGTAGTAGGCATTCGTAATGAAGAGAAATTCATTGAAGAGTGTATTGAGTCACTTCTTAATCTTGACTACCCGCGAGATTTTTATGAAATTATTATCGTTGATGGAATGTCTACCGATAAAACGCGGGACATAGTACAGAGATATCCTGTCAGGCTCCTTCTGAATGAGAGAAAGAATGTTGCTGCGGCTAGGAACCTTGGTGTAAAGAATGCCAGGGGAGAACTCATTGCATTTACTGACGGGGACTGTAAGGCCGATCCCCAGTGGTTGAAATCTCTTGTCCGTGAAATGCAAGATGCTCCAGATGATGTTGTGTGTTTTGGAGGCCCTAACCTGATCTTTGATACCGACCCTGTTTTTGGCAGGGTGGTTGGATATGCCCAGGAAACGTTTCTGGGTTCCGGAGGATCGGCTCAGTCCAAAAACTCTACAAAGAAGCATTATGTCAGTTCGCTTCCTAACTGCAATGCAATGTACAAAAAAGCTGCAATCCAGGAAGTTGGAGGTTTTGACGAGCGGTTTGTAGTGGGCCAGGATGGAGACCTGAATTATAGAATAAATAAAAAAGGTAACAAGTTTTTGTACATTCCTGAAGCGCAGGTTCTACATCATAGAAGAGGTACTCTTAGGTCCTTTTCCACAAGGATGTTTAAATATGGCATGTGGATGGCAGAACTTTTCAAAAAGCACGGCGAATTTGTTCGCTGGTACGCGTTTCTGCCTTCGATTGCCATCGTGTTTGCAGTCACTTTGCTTATTGCTTATGTCAAATATTCCAGTTCAGGGCTGCTTTTGCTCGCACTTATGGCCGTATATTTTATCCTTGTTATTGTTACCTCAATCCAGGTTACCCACAAAATGAGATCAATGTACGGTCTTTTTTCACTGTTTATTATTCCTGTGCAGCACATTGCCTATGGGCTGGGATTTTTGTACAGCTTTACAAATTCTCCTCTAGTCTCAAAAGTCAATTCCTGCTCGGATGTTTGATACCTACGAATTTATTTAATAATTTTTAAAGAACAACCGAAACACTTGAATATACATTGGAGGCTTATCAGGGCAAAACCTTCTTAATTAATACGGCCCTGATGAACTCTCATTGGTTTTCAAACACAGAAGTTCGCATTGTATATTTATTCGATTTGTAATATTATGATTATTAAGGTAATGGAGATAGTATGTTCGGATTAAGTAAAGAAGCAGGACTCGAATTGGATAATGACCGTATAATAAGGTTAATTTCTTTTTTGTTTCCTTTAGCTATAACTTTTGCAGTAATATTCACGTTCTTATGGATGTTTGCAACTGGAAAACTCGGTTACGCACTTCGGGGACTATTTACAGGAATACCTGCAATACTTTCCTGTCTTTTCATAATGTTTATTTACAAAAAAGATGTGAGTTTGCATGATATAGATGTATATCCATCACTGAGTACAAAGTCTCTCACGTACCTGTTCGGGATATTCTACATTAGCTCCTTGGTTGTACTTTTATTGTTTCAGGGAAGCAGACCGTCATACTATTTCATCCTTATTTTAGGGCTTTATCTGTCTATATTCTTTCAGATATTCTCTAAAAACGTAAACCCTTCCCTTATCCTGGCAGAATCTTTCTTGGTTGCGGCTAATTTGATTTACAGTGTTACATTAAATTACGACTTCTATTTTGGTACCACAGATATCTTGCCGCACATCTTTCTTTCGGAAGTTACTGCAATGTCCGGGCAAACAATTCCTACTTCCTTAAGTGATTATGCCTACTTCCCTCTGTATCATGTGTTTATTGCAGAGGCTTCTGAGCTCCTCAACATAAGCACAAAAACTTCACTTTTTTTGGTAACCGCACCTATCTATGCAGTGACTATAATTTTCCTTTACTATCTTTTTAATTATATCACAAATAACAGGCAGATCTCCCTCCTCTCGTGCGTACTATTCTCCGCGAGTTCCGTCGTACTGTATTATGGTACAAATGTGATCACCCGCACGATGGCATTCATAATGTTCATAATATTACTGTACCTTGTTTATGGTGTCAATTTCAAAAAGGACAAACTGTCCTTAAAGGTCCTCTCAGTAATCGTAGCGGTTTTTTTAACTCTGGTTCATAATGTCTCCCTTCCGCAACTTGTCTTATTGCTGGTTCTTCTTCTTGCATCGGAATATGTGATAGGAAACGCCAGCTATATCAGCAAACCTTTCTTTATATTGCTTAACGTCATTTTTTCTGCTTACTGGTTCTTTGTAGCATACATGTTCGTACAGAGGAGTCTGGCTCCCCGTTTGCAGAGTCAGTTTCTGGATTCTATAGTTTTAACTGCCGGAGGTGCAGAAGTACTTCAGGAGAGCTTGATTAATTTAGTAGGGCTTCTGGATAAATCGATCTTTTTATTTTTTGCCTTGATAGGAATAGGCTTTCTTCTAAAAAACTACAAGCAGAATTATGCTTCCGTAATAGGATTATTTGCTCTCTTGACTCTGATATTTTATGTCCCCAATCCTCTGAATACAATCTGGCAGTTTAAAGTCCTCTTCAGAGTTGATCGGTTTATGCTTTTCGTTAGCCCCTTTATGGCTTTCGTAATGGGGTATGGACTGTATATATTCTGGAATTATATGGCTAAATATTCCCCTAAGAAGGTCAACGCCACTTTCTTGGTGATTTTATTGTTTTCTACCTTTGTTTTGGTCTCTTCGGTCTTCAGTATCGGGGACTCGAATTTCCTTGGTCACGAGGCAAGACATGAGTACTTCACTTCCGAGGAGTTAAGTGGTTTTGAGCATATTTTCAGTTATGTTCCTACCAATTCATCAATTTACACCGATTACTATTCTTCAAGATTCTTTTACCTGCCGCTGATTCCTGCAACATCTGCAGAGATGAATATCTCGTCTTATGACAACTATAGAATCGGTGATGTGAATAAACTTCCACAATACAAAGGGTATGTACTTCTCAGGACCAAGGAGTTTCTTAGGAGCGGCTTATACTTTGGTAGTGAGGAAAGTACCCTTAGAGACACTTCCAACTATTTCTATCAGGGAGTGCCTGAAAACAAACTTGAACTTGAAGGCAATCTTGCTGTCCTTGATAAAATCTATTCGAACCCATCAACCGATATTTTCATTCCACACCAGGGGTTGAGATCTTCCTGAAATTTACTTTTTAAACCATCTTTTTTCAGGTGACTGTTTTTACCTGATGGGTGAGATGGCATGCAGGCACCTGTACAGGAGTAAAAGCTTGTAGATCCTGATCTGTTATTCTATGATGGGAATCCGCAATTTGCAGCAAGATTCAGGAATTAAAAAAGTAATTTGGAGTGCTCTGGATCTATTTCAGAGAATTCTCCAGAAGCTCCGAATATATACTCACAGTTTTTTTTGCATGGGCTTCCCAGGTCAGACCTCTTTGAATTACGCTTTCACGCCCGAGCCTGCCCATTTTCTCTCTCCGGGTTTCATTCTCAAGCAGTTTGTTAATTTTTCTGGATAACTCTGCAGGATTCTTTGAAGGTACCAAATAACCTGTTTCTCCATCGACCATAAGTTCAGGTATTCCGCCGACACTGGTTGCTACAACCGGGACCTCACAGGCAAGAGCCTCAAGTACTACGTTCGGCCTGCCCTCGGAAAGGGAAGGGAGTACCAGGATATCTGAAGCTGAGATCCAGAGAGGAATGTCCTCGTGATTTACGGGGCCGGTAAACTTAATGTGATCTGCAATCTTGAGCTCATGTGCCCTTTTTTCCAGATTTTTTTTCAGGCCGTCGTCCCTGCCTACCATGAGAAGATCCGTGTTCGTGTTTACAAAATCTTTTGCCGCCTCAATCAGGTAATCCACACCTTTTATTTTTCTAAGGGCCCCAACAAACAGGACAATATTTCTGTCTTGAGGCAGATTCAACAGATTCCTTGCATTTGTTTTTCCTGCAGGTTTGAACTTTTTGGTATCAACACCGTTTGGGACCACATGAACTTTCTCTTCGTTTATTCCCAGATTTACTATGTGGAACTTGAGGTCTTCGCTGACAGAAAGAACTCTCTCTGCAAAGTTCATTGCCTCTATAATCTGTGTTGAGGTATAAGAACCCTCATAAGCGACCTTTCTTTCTATCGTACCGAGCGCACTTATTACAAGAGGAACTTTCCATTTCTTTGCAAGCCTCATCATCCCGTATCCGTCAGGGTACGAAAAATGTGCGTGAATCAGGTCCGGTTCTGGCTTTATATTTTTGATTGCGTATTCAGAGACAAAGCGAGAGTATGAAACCCCTGTTAAGGGGTAAAAATATTTTTTGGGAACAGCATATATGTAACGAGGATAGTGAAGGTCGTACTTCTCCGTGTGTTCAATCCGCGGTAATTTAAAAAAGTTATGATATGGAAACACGGAATAAGGAAGAACGAAAGGTTTTGGAGAAATAACCGTAACATCTACACCCTGGCTTGCAATTGAATCGATACTCTGTTTTATGAATGTCCCAAGTTGAGGGTAATACCTGTTAGGAAATTCCTGACATGCTTCCAGTACTTTCATAATCTTTTGCTCTTTTTCGCTTCAGATGCCTGAAAATCAAACAGAGGAGAGAATTAATCCTATAAATACTTCTCTCCAAAGCGCACCAAAGTCTTGTCCTCGAGTTAATAATAAACTGCCATTCTCGGACTTAAAAAATTAATATATTAAGTTATGGGATAAACTAATTAACTACTTTTACTATTCTGGTAACCGGATACCATTATGTTTAAAGAAGTAAACAAAATTTTCCTCGTTTATTACGGCTCCTTCAATACTAAATCAGGCTCGAATGTCCATATTCTTGAACTTCTGAGAAATTTGAAAAAATATACTGATATAGTACTGTTTGCACCCGGACAAAAGAGCGTGGATCGTACTATTCCCGGAATAAAGTACGTGCCTGTAATAGACAATAAATTTCTTGTACAGCCCTCTTATGAATTCATGCTCTCATTTTATCTTCTTTATTCGTGCATAAGAAGCAGGCCTGATGTGCTTTATCTTCGCCAGAACTCTTTTCCGTTCTTTCCCATAATTCTATGCAAAGTTTTAAAAATTCCTTCAATAGTAGAAGTCAATGGGCTGGTTCTGGATGAGTTAAAAGTCAATCCAAATTCGCAATCTTTTGCATACAAGGTATTTTCCCATCTTGCTCTCCGGTCTGAAAAATTCAACTACAGGCACTGCGACAGGATTGTTTCTGTCACGGACAAACTCAGGGACGAACTTGTGAGACTGTACTCTGTTCCTGAGGACAAAATCCATGTTATCAATAATGGAGCAAATACTGATGTGTTTAAGCCTCTGGACTCAGGGCAAATAAAGATAGAATTGGGGCTAGAGAACTCAAAAAAATATGTATGCTTTGTCGGACATCTCGCAGCCTGGCAGGGAGTTGAGTTTTTGGTTTATGCCTCTCCTTTAATTCTACAGAAATGTCCTGATACTCATTTCCTTATTATCGGGGACGGAGTTATGAAGGATAAATTGCTGGAAATAACTTCCGGGTTAGGGCTTTCTGACAAGTTTACTTTCACCGGAAGAATTCCCTACGAAAAGGTTCCTCTCTATATTAACGCTGCTGATGTTTGCGTTGCTCCTTTCGTCAAGGAAAGAAATTCGAAAATAGGACTTTCGGCCCTTAAAACATACGAATATCTTGCATGTGGGAAGCCTATTGTGGCAAGTAGTATTCCAGGAGTTAAAGATTTAATTGAATCTTCCGGGGGAGGAATTTCAGTAACTCCTGAGGACCCTGAAGAGCTTGCTGCTGCTATAATAAGATTACTTTCAAGTGAAAAGACCCGAACTGCTATGGGAGAGAAAGGCCGCAGATATGTTGTTGAGAATCATAGCTGGGACGGAGTTGCAAGAAAAATTATGGATATGTGCAGAGAGATCAATTAATTAAATTTCTCGTAGCTCGTAAATGAGTAATATGCATCTTTAATTTTTACAGATGCATTTTCATAAAGTAAAAGTAAGCTCAAAGGGTAATTCTGTAATTACATCATTTTTCCTACTTGAATAGATTTGTACCCTCCAATCCTGCTGTTCTCCGTAATTCAACGCATTATATCTCTGCCGTAGCAGAGTCTGGTAATTTTCAACGAACTTGTAATCTGTAGAGAGCAGGAAGATAATCTGTTCTCAACTTATAAATTAGGCTGTAGAAGTTGGACAAATATTTTTGAACGCAGGCAGAAAATTCATAAAAGCTTTAAATGGTTGTGCACTTTTATATAATAATTTTTCAATCACAATGTTAACTATAAAACTTTAATTAAAAATTAAAATTAAATTTATCTTTTATACTCTCTCGAGGGAATTCGTGTAAGCTGGAGGAATTGGCCTGAAAAACAGCGAGATCTATTCTAAATTCCGTACTTGCAATATCTTGTTAAGCTCAGCAGCTCCTGCTGTGAATAATTCCTTAAAAATATTTTTCTCTAGTCATGGACTTCGGAGAGGAGGTATTTTTGCAAAGCTTTGTCTGATATATCTGAAAAAATTATTAAATTCCTACAGATTTTTAGCAAATAGTAATAAGTTTCGCGGAGATATGAATAAGTCACCACATGAATATCTGTCTGTCAGAGATATTACTAAATTTTATTATAATTCCCCAAGGTGATGTCGATGTTGAAACGAGAAGTAGTAATTCTTTCTCTGGTAGGTTGCCTTATCCTTGCAGGCGTTCCTACAGCTTACGGGACTACCGCACCGACAGTTTATGTTGCAGGAGACGGTAGTGGAGATTTTAATTGCGATGGAAAAGATGATCACGTGCAGATCAATCAGGCCCTGACGTTTGTGGCTGACAACTCAAAATATACAACTGTTCACCTCAAAGGGCCTTTTACGTATGTTATTGACGATACTCTTCTTATCGGTAGTGACACTATCCTTGAAGGGGATTCGACTGCTGTAATCAAACTGGTTAATAATGCGGGCTGGACTTCAATGAAGCCACTGATCCAGCAGATGAGCAGTTTAGGAAATAATAACATTGTAGTAAGAGGGTTCGAAGTTGACGTGAACCATGATGGGAATTCCAAAGTATCCAAAGGTAAAGGATACTACAACATAATGTACTTCACTCACTGCAATAACGTGAAAGTATACAATATGTATATGCATGACGGACATGGAGATGGATTGAGGATAAAATACGGCGAAAACGTTCGGTTTTACAATAACAGGATTTCCAAACTTGGACATGACGGCCTGTTTGTAAGTGAGTGTAAGAATGTGGAAGCCTGGAACAATAAAATAGTCTGCAGGACTAATAGTGGAATTAGAGTATGGAACTCTAATAAAGTAAAAATACATGATAATGTAATCGACTCTTTATATTATCGCTGTACAGGCGGGCCAGGCATTCAAATCGAAAAGTCTGCAGGTACTATCGATGACGTCAACATATACAATAATACACTGCATGATACTTATGGGCCTGGAATCTGGATTTTCAATTACGATACTTCTTCTACCAGAGACCAGGCGAAAAATGTCCATGTTCATCACAACGTTTTCTATAATACAGGCACTAATACCGGAATTACCTGGACAGGCGGAATTATAGCCAGTGGGTTCCATAATACAATTGTAGAAAATAATGTCTTTGACAGTGCATATCACGCTGCTGTTGCTCACATGTATCCAGAGAGTTACTCTCCAAATTACCCGTCAAACAGATACACTACTACTGTCCGCAACAATATTATTGCAAATACGCTTCAACGTATAAAGAACCCGAGTGGGACAGGGTACGGAATTGTCAATTACCTCCCTGAAACACATGCCTTCTCAATTAAATATAATTGCCTTTATAAGAACTCAGGAGGTAACTATAAAAACTGCACATCAAAGACTGATATTTACGTAGATCCACTATTTGCAAACCCGATAGAACATGATTACCACCTTAAATCAACAGGTGGAAGATGGAATGGAAAAACCTGGGTTAAAGACAGTGCAAGTTCCGCCTGTATTGATGCCGGTTATCCGTCCTCTAGTTATTCTAAGGAACCCGAAGATAATGGAGACAGGATCAACATTGGGAGATATGGGAATACAATCTATGCATCTAAACATTAATGTGCGATACCTGTATTGCTCACCTTATCAACACTCATAATAAATTTAGGGCTGCTGTATTAAACTAACATCAATTAAATTACCCGACCTGTTATGAGAGAAGCAAGTCAGATAAATGCTAAGCTTCATACCATTTGGCTTTGTAGAAACCTGTTTAAACCAGCTTCAAGACCTGAAAATAAGCGGATACAAGATCAGGCAATCAGTTCAAGTCAGTGAAAATTCGTTAATTAAAAGGATTTCTATAAAGCCTACCACTCTTACTTTAGAGATTTCCAGAGTCTTTTTCTTTTTTGAATCCCTTTGCAATATTTTTCGTTAACAATAATCTATGGATTTATTTCTGTTTTTGAATTGTCTGGATCTACTCTTCTGGGACAGAAAGAAATCTTTTAGATAAATTAGTATTATATTTTTTTAAACAGGCCTTTATATTATATTCATTTCTAATAAATTTGATAACCAATTTTTAATTTTATTCCCAGTCTAAAAAATCGCAGCTAAGTCTAAAATTATAAGAACTGTATAAAAATTTAAAAAGACTGCACAAATATTTTTATAACATAGTGTCCTAAATTACAACGTCGACTATAGAAAATTTAGTAAGATGTAAAAAATCAATTTATTCATGATGTTTCGTGGGGGAAATTAGCGTAAGTTCGAGAAATTGGCTTGAAAAACAGGGAAATTTATTCAGAATCCTTTATCTGTCCTATTTAATCGGGGCCGGTAGCTTTTACTGCGAATAATTTCTCAAGAGATTTTCTATAGCCTTGAATTTTGGAGAGTGGATACTATTTGAAAAATCTTGTCCGATATTTTGGAAACAGAGTAAGAAATTCGTTTATGTATTCAATACACAGTCTCAAGTTTTCTAGTCGCATACTACTCTGCCTGGTTCTTACTCAACCAACATATGGACAAATTTTATACAACAATTCTCGGTGATAGATATGTTAATAAGAAAATTAGGAGTTTTTCTCCTGGTAGGTTGTCTTATTTTTGCGAGTGCTCCGACTGCTTTATGCAGAAGTGCCGCACCGACCGTTTATGTTGCAGGAGATGGGAGTGGGGATTTTAATTGCGATGGAAAAGATGATCACGTGCAGATCAATCAGGCCCTGAAGTTTGTGGCTGACAACTCAAAATATACAACTGTTCACCTCAAAGGGCCTTTTACGTATGTTATTGACGA
>CAYSZA010000058.1:0-13141 GCA_964435275.1 uncultured Methanosarcinales archaeon
TATTTATCATTCATAATTCCAGAAATCATATTTAATCGTAATACTATTGTAATGCTAATTGTAACAAGCTTGTCTCGTACTTATATTTAAGCTTTTTTATATTAGAGGATAGAATCTCTTAAGAGACTTAAAAATACCTTAAAAATTATTTGTCAACGAGATTTAATTCAGCAATTTGAATCTGATCTATTGCTCGTATTTTGATGCAAGTTGAAACCTCACCTGGCTAGAGAACAATCACCAAAATCAATTAAACCTCTCTGGTTGTACTTTCAGATGAAGCTTGGATATTTACTGGTTATATTATAGAAGCTCTAAAAGGATATAAAATTAGAATTTATTAAATTAAAATTTATTAAAATTAGAGTTTATTGAAATTAGAGTTTATTGAAATTAGAGTTTATTAAAAGTAGATTTTATTATAATTAGAGTTTATCTTTTTTGAAGAGGATTGATCATTTTCTATGTTACAGTAAACCTGATAGTGAATTCCGTCCCATTGTCCTTCTTCAGTTCAAGCTCCCCATCTAACTGGTTTACCAGGGTGTTTACTAACTGCAGCCCAAGAGTGTCTGAATTTTCAAAGTCCATTTTTTCAGAAATGCCAATTCCATCGTCCGAGACAATCAGAGTATATATGATGTCTTTTTCAGATAGTTCTCCTCCGCAATTATTCGGCTCACTTCCGATTTTTTCTTCTTTGGACAGTTTAATTTGAATTATACCTTTATCTCTGTTGGGAAACGCATACTTGAAGGAGTTGGAAATAAGTTCGTTGATAATTATCCCTAGTGGGACTGCAACATCCATGTCGAAGAAGATGTTATTTTCAAGATCAAGATCCAGGCAGATATCAATATTTCCAAATCTGTATGTCTGCAATAGATTCTGAAGAAGTCTTTGCAGATACAGTGAAAAGTTAAGTGCGTCGTCTCCCCTACCCTCATGCAATTCCTCATGGACAAAAGCAATCGACATTACTCTTTCTTGGGTTTCCCTAAAAGCCTCAAGAACTTCAGAGTCTTTAATACATTCTTTATTTTTGAATTTTTCAGCCTGAAGATCTAAAAGAGAAGAAATAACCTGCAAATTATTCTTAATCCTGTGATGAATTTCCTTTTTACGGATAATTGTAATGCTATCCAGAGTTTCTTCAGCTTTTTTACGCTCTGTTATATCCTGAACTATTCCTCTCACTTGAACAGGGGAGTTAGTCTCATCAAAAGTAAGTATGACTTGAGAGTGAACAATGCGTTCTTCTCCGTTAGCTAAAATTATTCTAAAGTCACCTGCAGTAGTTACTCCATTTAAACTCTTTTTTACGGCATTATTCACATAGTCTCGGTCATCAGGATGTACATAACTTAGAAATTCGTCGTAAGTTGCGCCTGATTCTTGGAGGGAACGTCCAAAAATGCGATATAGCTCGTCAGACCAGCATACTTCGCCAGTTACAAGATTCCAGTCCCAGTTTCCAATATGAGCCATTCTTTGAGCTTCAGCAAGGCTATTTTCACTTTCCTTTAACGAAATGTAAGATTTCTCAAGCTGGGTTGTTCTTTCTTTAACTTTTTCTTCCAGATTTTCATGTGCTTTTTTTAGAGTTTCCTCAGCCTTCTGGCGTTCGGTGATATCTATGAATGCAGAAATTGATCCGCGCAGGTTTCCTTTTTCGTCACGCAGGGGTCTGGCATTGCCCAGTACATGTCTTATCCTGCCGTCAGCAGATACAATATCCAGCTCGCAGTTGTTTACCTCTACGCCTGTAGCTGCCATCTGTGACGGCATTTTTTCAGGCGGGATCTCCAACCCGTTCTTGAATAACTTAAATGTCTCTGGCCTCTTTCCTTCAGGAGCGGACTTGGAAAAATTTGTACCCACAGGAACACGTAACCATTCATACGAAAGACGGTTACCAGTTATCTGAAGTACCTGGGGATCGTGTGCGATATAGACAGCGACAGGCACTGCATCCAATACCGTTGCCAATTCACTCGAACGAGCTCGTTCACGTTCTTCGCTCTCGCGAAGTTTTTTCTCAAGCTCCTTTTGGTCGCTTATATCGAATCCGTAAATATTTACGCATTTCTCTTCGGGTAAGGGATGAAACGCGACTAAGTATGTTCTTTTTCTAACTTTAACTTCCAATTTTCCTGGGCTACTCTGTGAAGTAACCTTTTGCACAAAATCTCCAATATGAGAAGGCACTTTTTCTCCAACTTTCACGTTCCATTCACGCAATAAAGGCTCTCCTGCACTGTTTGAATAGAGAACCACCCCGTCTTTCCCAACACTGATAACAGGATTGGGGTTCTTTGCCGGAAACTGTTCCATCCTTTTCATTTATCCTCTACAGGATCATCTTTTTAAGCTGTGATCACTTATAAATAAGGTATAATATTTAAATTTATATAAATATATAATTGAGTATTAAATTTAAGTGTCATTTACGTATAAAATTTGGTTATGTTTCGAAGATAAAAGGACATGGAATTACAGATACTTCCATATGATCAAGATCTTCAAGTCAAATTCATGCTGATGCTTTACAGCAAATACCTTCTGGAGCTTAAAATTGCTCTAAAAACCTCTTCACTACTTGCTTTTTCGATCTTAATATCAGAAGGCTTTTCTATTACCTCAAGGTTAAAAGGCAAGCGCCTCTGGGCTTCTTTAATGAGCTGGGGGTCTCCGCTCAAAATAGCGTAGTCGATTGGGGAGTTTTCTTCAAGGACTTTATCAAGGGTTTTAAAGACTTTGTTCATATGGTGCGCAATATCCTCTTCTCTCAGGCGCTCGAAGCGGCGCTGGCTAAAGCCTCCTTTGCTGTGCTTTTCCTTGACACTGCTGCGGATAAGCTCCTCAGTATCAAAGACCCGTGCATCGGGAGCAAAGCCTATGAAGGATTCGCCTGCATGCAGGACAACGACAAGCATGCGGTAATCTTTACTCAAATTCTCTTCAAGCAAAGAGACCTCAAACCTGTGCCCGAGCTGCCAGGCTTGGGAGGATATCGTAATAGGAGGGGCTATAGCTTCGCAGACCATCCGGTGAAGGTCATAAAAGAGTACAAGGCCGTTTTCAGGGTCAAGCCTGTCAAGAAGCGTACGGGTTTCTTCTTCGACCAGCTCAAGTACTTTTTCATTCAGTACGCCTGAGAGACGGGCACCCGGGGGCAGGTAAACGGTCAGCAGGTCATCTGCAAGGGCGTTAAAGGATTTGAGTTTGGAAAGGTAGGCCTGAACAGCTTGCGGGCTCAGGGTTTCGGTTCCGCGAAACTTCAGCTTGCCCTGGGACTCAATCCTGATGGTTTCGAGCTCATGAGAGAGGGTCCGGGTTCGAATACGTTCATGGTTTAAAAGGGCCTCAGCTTCCTGCCTGTCCGCAACCGCCTGCCTTGCAAGATCCTCTTTTTTTTCAAGCTGGTTTTTTGCACTCCGCAGGTCGAGTTCCAGCTTAACGATCTCGGAGTTGAGTCGGTCGATCTCAAGTTCGAGCTGCTCTTTTCCTGAAATTTTCCCTATAAACGTGCCTAAGCCCTTTCTCGTAACTTCAGCGGCTTCTTTTTTTGTTTTCTTGTCGTTCATCTGCTCCCTCCCAAACCTTCATTAAAAAGGGTTGTGACAATGCCACTGCAAGGAGTTTTCGCTCAAGCCTTTTTTAAAAAGGCTTGCGTTGAGCCGCAACCGTTGCGCCGCTTGACCACGCCGTCACACGTTTTCGCTCAAGCCTTTTCTGAAAAGGCTTGCGTTGCGCCGGTTTATCACGCCTACGATGTCATTTAGGCGTTTTTGATCAAACTTTTTTTGAAAAAGTTTTCGCTCAAGCCTTTTTTAAAAAGGCTTGCGGTGCAGCTTATCTGCTCGTATCTCCGGACTTACTAATAAAATAAACTTCTCTATAAAGCTTCTCTGTCAGTTTTAATCTTTAGTATTTCGAAAGTTTTAAGAATATCGTATTAAATGTCACTTTGCTTTCAGAAGCATTTTCTGAGAAGTTTTCTGAAAAGCAGGTCAATTTAAAAGTTATTACACAGCATATTAACCTTAAAGATCACTCCGGTGCCTGAATGAAGACCCCACTGAAAGACTTTCAAAACCAGACTGGCCGGAAGAGCCAGAGCCAGGGAGATCCCGGTCAAAAAGGACCGGATAGACCAGACGAAAAGGATAAACATGACAGCAAAAAAGTCGCCAGGTCCAGAGCCGAAAAGTTCCATCCCACACTCTGGATTCAGGAACAGAAGAGTTCTTCCCTTGCCGGAAAGACCATAGTTCTTGGCGTTACAGGGAGTATTGGGGCGGTAAGGACTGTCGAGCTCGCAAGAGAGCTGATAAGAAACGGGGCTGAGGTACATGCTGTCATGACAGAGGCTGCCACACACATCCTGCACCCTGATGCCCTGCACTACGCTACCGGAAATCCTGTAATTACCGAACTTGGAGGCAGGGTCGAGCATGTGGAGTTCTGCGGGCTCAAGGGCAGGGCCGATCTTCTCCTTATAGCCCCCGCAACGGCAAATACCGTAGGGAAAATCGCATATGGGATAGACGATACCCCTGTCACCTCTTTTGTAACGACTGCCCTTGGCTCTGGCGTGCCTGTCATGGTTGTCCCTGCAATGCACGAATCTATGTTCAGGCACCCTGCAGTAGCTGAAAACCTGGCAAAATTGAAAAGCTGGGGAATCCCGATCGTGGGCCCCAGACTGGAAGAAGGCATTGCAAAAATTGCAGCAAACGAAGAAATCGTACTCGAAGTAGAAAGAGCTCTCGGAAGCAAAACCCTTGAAAACCGTAAGGTAATCATTACAAGTGGCTCAACTGCTGAGAGCCTTGACCCTATTCGAATTCTGACAAACCGAGCTTCAGGTAAAACCGGCAGGGAACTTGCCCTTGAAGCTTACCGCAGTGGAGCTGATGTTACCCTGGTACACAGGGACAGGCTCGGGTTTTCGAGGATCAGGGAAATTTTTGCAGAGAGCGCCGCCGACATGACCGATGCCGTGCTTTTCGAACTTGAGCAAGGGTACGACGTCCTTATCAGTTCGGCAGCAATTGCAGACTATACCGTCGAGCCTTCTCCCGAAAAGATCAAATCGGGAGGAGAACTTGTGCTGAGATTGAAACCTACCCGCAAACTGATAAAAGAATGCCGTGAAAAACACCCTGACCTTGTGATTATAGGTTTCAAGGCTGAAACCGGGGTTGAAAGAGATGAACTCCTCAAAAGGGCAACCTCAACTCTTAAAGTATCAAAACTGGACCTGATTGCAGCAAACGATGTCGCAAAAGGCGGGATGGGCACTGAAGAAAATGAACTGTACCTGTTAGGGCGAAATAAAGGCGAACCCAGGCACGTAAAAGGGAACAAACGCAAACTTGCAGCCTTTATCCTTGAAGAGGTAGCCGAACTGTTAAAATAAGAAATTCTTCTAAAATGGAAAAATTCTGTTTCAACGTGTTCCAGAATATTCCATAAAAATTTGGAAGACTCTGCAAATGTTCTGCAAAACAGGAACGAACTTTGAAAAAATGATTGAATTTGTAAAAAGGCGTTTTCTATGTATACATATGAGAGTGAAGGAGCAGACTTTCTGGCAAAAGCCTATGCTCCGGGACATATTACCGGTTTTTTCCAGATCCACGAGCATGAAAATCCTCATCGCAAGGGTTCTACAGGCTGCGGAATCGTCCTGAACGGGGGCGTTACTACAGAAGTAAAGATCGGGAGGTCTGTAGAAGAAACCGAAATCTTTCTTAACGGAAAAAAGGTTGAAGGCAAAACTACGCGCACAGTCGCAGAGCTGATGACTGAGGTGCCTGTAAGGATAAAGAGCTGGGCAGAAATCCCTACAGGATGCGGATTCGGAGCGTCGGGGGCAGGAGCTCTCGGGACAGCCTATGCCCTGAACAGGGCACTTTCCCTGAACCAGACCGTAAAAAGCCTGACTGAGTATGCCCATGTGGCGGAGGTTGTCAATCGCAGCGGGCTTGGGGATGTTGCTGCCCAGTCCAGCGGAGGAGTGGTGATCAGGTTGCAGCCAGGTGGGCCCGAGTTCGGGCTTGTGGACAGGATCCCGGCTCCAGAAGCCAGGGTTTTTTGTATTGTGCTTGGCGAGATTTCCACCGATTCAGTCCTGAGAGACGAAGCTGCAGCCGTAAGAATTAACAATGCGGGAAAAGCTGCAATGTCCGAACTTCTTAAAAAGCCCACCCTTGAGAACTTCATGCAGCAGTCAAAAACATTTGCCAGTAAGACCGGCCTTATGAGCAGCCGAGCAAAAGATGTGATCGAAGCTGCAAACGCAAGCGGTGGACTTGCTTCCCAGGCAATGCTGGGAGATACGGTTTTTGCAATTGCCCCTTACTCACATGAGTTCCCCCTTTATGAAGCTCTCCAGGAATTCGGGCAGGTGCTGGAATATGGCATAAGTACCTGTGTGCCGAAGTTAATGAATGACTAAGCCTCAGGACAGACGTATCCACTTCTTTGAGTGTGAGCCAGGGAAAACGAAACATTTGCAGAAAGAAATATTTCCAGAAAAATTGCTACGTAACTGATCCCCCTACAGCTTAAATAGGATAGAAATAGAAAACTGGAATCAAATAGCTGACATATAGTTCAGAGTATTCACCTGAGCGCTTATCCGGATGCACTGAACTAATCAGGCAGTTATGTTGAAACTGAAGAGACTCATTTACGGATTTAAGAATAATAAAAAAGGTACGAGAAAGTAAATTAAAAAAGGTAAGCGACCGATATGACCGAAATACCTAAAGACCACCCGAGGTATGAGTCCCTGCTCGCCCGCGAAAAGGTTGCAGCCGGGGTAAAAATGGGAATTACAAGTATTCAGGGGCTCATTGCCCAGGGAAGAGGCGAAAGCTTTGACTACCTTATAGGCGAACGAAGCACCAAATCTGCCCTTTACGCGGAAAGAGCAGCAGTAGCTGCCCTGCTTCTGGCAAAAAATCCTGTAATTTCCGTAAACGGCAATGTCGCAGCCCTTGCTCCTGATAAAGTTGTTGCCCTTGCAGACGTTACAGGGGCAAAGCTTGAAGTGAATCTCTTTCACAGGACCGAGACACGTGTCCACCTTATAATAGAACAGCTCAAAGCCAATGGGGCTTCCGAGGTGCTCGGGAAAAATCCGGACGCAAGCCTTGAACTCTCTCACGACAGGCGGCTGGTAGAGAGCCGAGGGATCTACTCCGCAGACGTGGTGCTTGTCCCGCTGGAAGACGGCGACCGGTGTGAGAAACTTGTAGAGATGGGGAAAACTATCATAACCATTGACCTGAACCCTCTCTCACGGACTTCGCGGACAGCTACGATCTCGATAGTTGATAATCTTACCCGGGCACTTGAAAACATGATCAGGCTCGGGGTGGAACTGAAAAAGGAGAGGAAAGAAGAACTTGTGAAATTAATCACGACTTATGATAATAAAAAAGCTCTCTCCGAGGCAATTTCCGAAATTCAGGAACACCTTAAAGCTATGGCTGCAGAAACGGAATACTGATTATGGACCTGATAGAAAAAACAAGGGAATTTGCAGCCTCTTTTCTTGAAGGAGAGCCCAGTTCCCATGATATGTCCCATATAAATCGTGTAGAAGCCCTTTGCCTGGAAATTCGGAAAGAAGAAGGGGGAGATCTTCTCGTACTGCAGCTTGCAGCTCTCCTCCACGACATCGGCGTAATCAAGGAACATGAGGAAGGCGGGGATCATGCCGTATATAGTGCGGAGATCGCCTCTGAGTTCCTTTCGAAAGCAGGGCTAGGAAAAGAGCTTATTGAAGCTGTTACAGGCTGTATCCTGACGCACCGATTCAGCGCAGGGGAAAAACCGGAGACTCTCGAAGCCCGGATTTTGCAGGATGCCGACCGGCTTGATGCCCTTGGGGCCGTAGGAATCTTCAGGGCCGTTTTTTCGATGGGAGCTCTCAGGATGCTGAAACATGCCACCGGAATCGATAAGGGGAGTTCAAAGAGAACCGTGTATATCGAAGACCCTATTGAAGGCTTCAACGAATATATGCAATATAAACCCTTTACAATTCTTGAAAAGTTAAATACAAATACTGCGAAAAAACTTGCCGAAGAAAGGCTGAAGATTATGCGCCTTTACCTCGAGGCCCTGAACCTGGAAATTGGAATTGATTAACAGGGATCCAAAGCTACAAAAACCCTGTTTTTTCAAGAACTTATTATCTCCTTTTTTACATAGCTTTACATAATTCTCAGGACAACTTTTTTTAGGATAACCTCTTATTCCAGTTACCTTTAATTCCATTCACCTTGTAACTCCAGTATTTCTCAAACTCAGATAGTACTTCTTAAATTTAGAATAACCGAAAAATTTCAGTTCATTACCTGTGACGGATCTGATCAAATGGCTGATATAATTATAAAAAATGCTTACGTTTTAACGATGGACCCTGAAGTGGGAGACCTGAAAAATGGAACTGTTGTTATTGAAGACGGAAGGATTATGGAGATCGGGGAAAGGACAGACGAAAGTGCCGAAACCGTAATTGATGCAAAACATTCGGTAGTAATGCCAGGGCTTGTAAATACGCACACTCACGCTGCAATGACGCTTTTTAGAGGTTACGCCGACGACCTGCAGCTTGCGGACTGGCTTGAGGGGCATATCTGGCCTGCCGAGGCAAAGCTGACTGCAGAAGATGTCTATAAAGGCAGCCTGCTTGCCTGTCTGGAGATGATCAGGTCAGGAACTACTTCTTTTGCAGACATGTACTTCTATATGGACGAAACCGCAAAAGCTGTTGAGGCTTCAGGGCTTCGGGCCTCGCTCTGTCACGGGCTCATAGAACTCTGGGACGAAGAAAAAGGAGAAAACGACCTTAAGGAAGGAAGGCGCTTTGTACGGGCCTGGCAGGGAGCAGCCGGAGGAAGGATAAAAACAATGTATGGACCGCATGCCCCGAATACCTGTTCTGAGGAATATCTTGCAAAGGTCAGGGAAGAAGCCACCAGGGATGGAGCAGGAATCCATATCCATGTCCTCGAAACGGAAGCAGAACTCCTGGATATGAAAGAAAAATACGGGAAATGTTCGGTGCACCTTCTGGAAGACATCGGATTTTTCGGGCCGGATGTACTTGCCGCTCACTGTGTATGGGTTTCGGACGGCGATATAGAAATCCTGGGAAAAAGAGGTGTGAACGTTTCCCATAATGTCATAAGCAATATGAAACTGGCCTCAGGGATTGCTCCTGTGCACAAAATGCTCGAAAAAGGCGTAAATGTCAGCCTCGGCACGGATGGGTGTGCCTCAAACAATAACCTTGATCTTTTCGAGGAGATGAAAACCGCTGCTCTCCTCCATAAGGTCAATACTTTCAGTCCGACTGCACTTCCTGCACGGCAGGTACTTCAAATGGGTACGGTAAACGGTGCAAAAGCCCTCGCTACTGAGACCGGCATGTTAAAAGTCGGAACAAAGGCGGACCTGATCGTAGTAGATATGAAAAAACCTCATCTCACTCCCTGCTTTGATGTTCCTTCCCACCTGGTTTACTCTGCAAGAGGAAGCGATGTCAGGACAACGATTGTAGACGGAAAAATCCTGATGGACGACTACAGAGTGCTAGCCATGGACGAGCAGAAAGTTATGGAAGAAGCTCAAAAGGCAGCAGAGGAGCTTGTATCAAGGGTAAATGCCTGAGAAATCCGCACTCTGGGGAATGATTTAAATTATGCGGGAAAGGATAAATACCCGGAATCCAGATACGAGATCAGATACAGAGTGATGTTATTTTACCTGCAATGAAAATATAAAGCAGGCAATTTCGAACAGCCATCTGGGCAAATTCAAAAGTTCACATCTAAGATTCGCCTATCTAGAGTTAGCCTATCTAAGATTCACCTATCTAAAGATACCTATCACCTATCTAAAAATAACCTACCTAAAAATCACATCTAAGATTCGCTTATATTATACTACGGGATCACCATGACCGAAAAAGAACTCATAGAATCCGGAAATATGAAAATGGACTGGGCAAGAAACCATATGCCTGTGCTTGCTATTGTCAGGGAGAAATTCGAGGAAGAAAAACCCCTGAAGGGGCTGAAAGTAGGAATGGCACTGCACGTGGAAGCAAAAACCGCAGTCCTTGTAGAGACCCTGGCTGCAGGCGGCGCAGAGGTATCAATTACCGGCTGCAATCCCCTCAGTACCCAGGACGATGTGGCCCTTGCCCTTGGAACTCGCAAGAATATAAGCTGTTTTGCGAGATACGGAGTAGGGAGCCAGGAATATTATGAAGCAATCGACCGGGTCCTGGATTTCAGGCCCGATATCACCATAGATGATGGGGCAGACCTTATATTTAAGTTGCATAAAGAAAGAACCGACCTGCTTCCGAATATCCTGGGCGGCTGCGAGGAAACGACTACCGGCGTACACAGGCTTCACGCCATGGAAAAGGAAGGCGCCCTGAAAATGCCGGTAATTGCGGTAAACGATGCCATGACCAAATACCTTTTTGACAACCGCTACGGGACAGGCCAGTCAGCCTGGGACGGGATTAACAGGACCACAAACCTCCTGGTTGCAGGCAAGAACGTTGTTGTCGCAGGCTACGGCTGGTGCGGGCGCGGAGTTGCGATGCGGGCGGCAGGCCTGGGGGCAAGCGTAATTGTTACCGAAGTCGATCCTATAAGAGCTCTCGAAGCCAGGATGGACGGGTACAGGGTCATGAAAATGGCTGACGCTGCAAAGCTGGGGGAAATCTTTGTGACCACTACCGGAAACCGCGATATCCTCACAGCCGAACACTTCAAGTCCATGCCTGACGGGGCAATTCTTGCAAACTCCGGACACTTCAACGTGGAAATCGATATGGAAGCCCTTGCTTCCCTTGCCAGATCCGTCCGGACCGTAAGAAACAATATAAAAGAATACGATATCGGCGGCAGGCGCATCAATGTCATAGCCGAAGGCAGGCTGGTTAACCTTGCTGCCGGTGACGGCCACCCTGCCGAGGTCATGGATATGAGCTTTGCAAACCAGGCCCTCTGTGTGCGCCATATTGCCGAAAACAAGCTTCCGAACGGAGTTCACAAAGTTCCTCTCGAACTCGATAATTATGTGGCAAAAATGAAACTAGAATCAATGGGTATAACTATTGACGAACTCACAGAAGCTCAGGAATGCTATATGACCGGCTGGGAGTGCGGAACGTAAATTAGAGAAATAAAAGAGTGTAATATCCGCAATCAAAAAACTGTAAGTTTTGAGAGTACAGTGAGTACTTTTTATTTTTATTTTTGATTGCACTTTTTTTGATTGCATCTATTCCTAGTTGCATCTATTCACAATTGCATTCTATTTTGATTGCGTTCATTCTCAATTATATTCCGTTTTTTGAAAGTAACAATATTTACCGTGTTTCACAATTTTGGCTGTACTTTAGAAATATATAACATACTTTCTGAGATCTTCTATATCTCATTTTTAGTAACTTTCAATGAAATATAAATATATTAATGTCATCACAGACAGTTTTATAATCTAAAAAATCGTAAAAAATGTAAATAATGCATAATTGATTTTATAAACATGTTTGGATGAAAAACAACATTTGTAATTTTCGGGAAGCACCTGATTTCGCTTTTTAATAAAGGAAATTACGTGAAACCATGCTAAAGGAACCATAAATCCCTGTAAATCCCACCAGCAAGTACCGACTGATAGGAATTAGAAAACAATGGGTACCCCGAGTATGAGAAATTTCCCGGGGTTAGAAACTCTGGCAGGGATGGGCTAAAAATTGAGTATTACAAATCAAAGGCTTCGTGGTCAGACTCTGGAATCTGAAAAGACTGATTAAGTATGGATTTTTAAATTGATTTTGACATTGGGAAAGGGTTGGAATGGAAAAAAACTTGAGAAAATCTGGCATTGATATAATTGGAGATGTGCCCTGGGGGACGCACTTCTGTCAATTCTACCAGACAAAAGAAGATTTGATTGAGATACTTGTCCCCTACTTCAAAGCAGGGCTGGAAAATAACGAATTCTGTATGTGGATTACATCAGAGCCCCTGGAAGTGGAAGAGGCAAAAAAAGCCTTGAAAAGAGCTGTTCCTGAGCTTGAGGTTTACCTGGAAAAGGGGCAAATTGAGATTATTCCTCATACTCACTGGTACGTCAAGGAGGGAGTTTTCGATTCTCGGAGAGTGCTTAACGGCTGGGTTGAAAAACTTGATAAAGCCCTGGCTGAGGGTTACGACGGCTTGAGATTGACAGGGAACACTTTCTGGCTGGAAAAAAAGGACTGGAATAGTTTTGTTGATTACGAGGAAGAAATCGACAGCATCATTGGCAACTACTCCATGATAGCCCTGTGTACCTATTCCCTCGATAAGTGCAGTGCAACCGGAATTATCGATGTAGTTATTAACCATCAATTCGCCCTGGTTAAAAAGGAAGGGAAATGGGAGCAAATAGAAAGCTCCAAGCGCAAGCGGGCAGAAGAAGGACTACTGCGAAAAGAAAAAGAACTCAATGAGGCTCAACGAATTGCTCATGTTGGCAGCTGGTATTGGGACGCCAGGACAGATGCCAACATGGTATCAGATGAACTGCTGAGAATATTCGGTCAGGATTGCCCCCCATTTCAAGAACAAAAGGGAACTATGTATCCTCCTGAATCCTGGGAGAGATTGAATAAAGCTGTCCAAAGAGCGGTACAAACTGGGTCCGGTTACGAACTGGATCTGGAAGCCCTCCACGGGCATGGGTACTCCATATGGATCACAACGCGAGGTGAGGCTGTGCGGAATGCTGATGGAGAGATCATTGGTTTGCATGGCACCGTTCAGGACATCACCGAGCGGAAGAGGGCTGAAGAAGCTTTGTGTGAAGCATACGAGAATCTCCAGGTGCAATCGGAGGAGTTAGAGGCTCAGACCGAGGATCTTCAGGAAGCTTATGATGCATTAAGTAAAAGCGAAAAACGCTTCGAGCTCCTGAGCGAGGCTAATGCCCTTCTCCTTTCGAGCAAAGAACCCGAGACCATGATCCAGACCATCGCTGAGAAGGTGATGTGCCACCTGAACTGTGATGTGTTCTTTAATTACGTTTTTGACGAGGCGCAGGGCAA
>CAYSZA010000059.1:0-13084 GCA_964435275.1 uncultured Methanosarcinales archaeon
TGGAACCTTTCCTCTTCCAGAAGCCTCAGGACGCGATCTCTTAAACGGTTAACCTCGGGACTTGTCCTGGACCGCGGGCGGGGCAGGTCCACTTTTACAATCTCCTTTATCCTGCCCGGTCTTGCAGTCATGACCACTATCCTGTCCGAGAGAACGACCGCTTCATCCACGCTGTGGGTCACGAAGATGAAGGTCACATGTTTTTGTTCCCATATCTTCAGGAGCTCGTCCTGGAGAATATTTCGAGTCTGAGCATCCAGGGCCCCAAAAGGCTCGTCCATAAGGAGGACTTCGGGCTCATTGGCAAGGGCTCTTGCAATGGCGGCTCGCTGCTGCATGCCTCCGGACAGCTCGTATGGATAGCTGTTTTTGAACTGTTCCAGTCCCACAAGATCTATGTACTTCTCCACATGCTTCCTGGCTTCAGTTTTATTAATTCCCTGCATTTCAAGCCCAAAAGTAACATTATCGATAACCGTTCTCCAGGGAAACAGGGAATATTGCTGGAAGACCATGCCCCTTTTGGGGTCCGGGCCAGTTATAGTGACTCCATTGAGTGTAATGTCTCCTGAAGTCTGGGTTTCAAGCCCTGCAACAATACGGAGTAAAGTGGTTTTCCCGCAGCCAGACGGCCCCAGAAGGCAGATAAACTCCCCGTCTTCAACATCAAAGCTCACATCGTGTAGAGCTTCTGTACCACCATTCTCTTCTTTTTTAGTAAAGATGCGTGAAACATTTTTTACGCTTACTCTGCCCATCTTATACCACAGTTCCTGATGTCCATCTCAATAATTTTGCGTCTACATAATGCCTGAAGAAACGGTCAATGATAAGGCCCACGAACCCGAGCAGGAGCATGTAAACGAGTACAAAATTCATCCTGTGCAGGTAATAATTGTGCCAGATCTGATACCCAAGTCCACTATCACTTACTGCGAACATCTCTGCAGCTACAAGACACATCCAGCCTACTCCCATAGCAATCCTGATTCCTGCAACAATCGAAGGCATAGCTGAGGGAATTGCAATATAGCGTATGAGATCCAGGCTTCGGGTACAGCCAAGAACCTTTGCCGCTTCAACATAAACTTTGGGTACATTTTTAAAACCTGTATAAGTATTGATAATAATAGGAAAAACCATTCCCGCAAATACAATGAAACCCGCAGCCTGTTGAGTAAGTCCAAACCATACTATTGCAAAGGGAATCCAGGCAAGAGGGGGAATCGGGCGCAATACCTCTATTATAGGATCAATTGCCCGGTTTGCTTCCCTGAACCATCCCATAACTATTCCAAGGGGAATTCCGATTGCAAATGCAGCAGCAATGCCGATTGAAAAGTGAAGTAAACTTGTCAATGTATCTGTAAAAATTAACCCACTTTTGACAATTGTAATGAAAGAGTTTACTACATCATAAAAACTAGGCAGAAGAAATCTATTCTGTACTATTCTATCTGCTACAAGTTGCCATATCGCAATTGCGACTATGAGAGATAATGCTTCAATACCATTTTCTTCTATTGTTTTTATGAAACGATTTTTCATGTCTAATTAAAAGAATTCTTACTTTTTTACCTTTCCGGCAGACTTCATTTTTCAGAAAAAAGAAAAGTTGAGGTTGCCTCTTTATAAAAGTAGAGGCAATCGAGCTTTATTTTAACTTATTCTTTGTTATTTTTTGGTTTCCTTTTTTATTACTCAGTTTGTCCCTCACCTGTGACTTTGTCATAGAAGCTTGTATCAAAGATTTCTTCCTGTGTCAGGGATTTCGGGATATATCCAAGCTCATACTGAATGTTTGAGTAATTGACAGCTGAGTCTTCAATAAGTGCGGGATCTGTAATCCACTTTCCGTCCCATTCCTTGAGAGATGTCCTTACAGTTTCAAGATCCTCTGTAGTTTTATTTGAATAAATCTGAGCAGCTTCGTCCACATGTACCTGATTATACTCGGTTGCCTTAATATGGGTCTTTGCAATCTGCTCCACAATATCCGGGTGTTCCCTGATAAGTTTTCCACTTACGACAAGTACACAGCAGGAATGGTTTGCTTCCATCTGTCCGGACTGCACTATTGTACGCCCGTTACCCTCCCTTTCTACGACTGCTGGGGATGGGTGGGGCAAGAAGACAGCATCAACCTGTTTGGCTGAAATAGCGGTGACAGCATCTCCTGGGGTCATTCCAAGGATTTTCACATCTTTCTCAGGATCAAGCCCGTTTTCCTTGAACCATTCTCTGATCAAAGTATCCTGAATCGTTCCTGACGGGAAAGTAGCTATCTTAAGACCTTTTAAGTCTTGAGGGCTCTTGTAGTCGTACTCGGGCCGAAGAACAAGACTTGAACCATTTATCTGTACAGGCTCAATGATCTTTGCGTCAAGACCCTGGCTGAGAGCTGTAATTACAGGGGCTGCCCCGACATAAGCAACATCAAGATCTCCAGCCAGCATAGCCTGCATTTCAGGGGCTCCTGTTGGGAACTGGAATTCGTTAATCTTTGTAATTCCATATGGTGCAAGGTCTGCCTGCCACCATCCTTTTTCAGCCGCAGTCATATATGCGATCTGATGGGTACTTGGCTGATAGCCAATATTCAGTTCGGTAATTGCAGCGGCCTCTCCAGTTCCGGTTTCATTTTTGGATACGTTTCCATCTTTGGATGCACAACCAGATACAAAGATAGATGCGACCAGCAATAAAGTAAGTATAAGTATGCCTAGTTTTTTCAAAGCTTCACCTCGATTATCTTTACAATTAATAATCCGTATAAATGGTAACTCTCATTTAAATAATATTTTTTGAAATCGAACCTTCTTAAGGAAAAATTAACAGACTTTTCATCTTCCTCTTCGTCAATTTTCCATAACTCTTTTGCGAAGAGTTTATATCTCTCCAGATAAGAATTCCAGTAAAAATAAAAGTAATTGCTCTAAAGGTATATTAATATTTTTTTACATTTCCTATATATAGCTTCTCAAAGCTGTCTTGATTATATCCCAAATGTATTAATACACCCGGATATATTTCTCATTCAGGAATAAATTTCCTGTGAAATGTAGATTATTTGCCACAGTAAAAGGTTATTTACAGGATTTAAGAGGTTGAATTTTATGAATGTTGCAGATAAGGTTATCAAATCCGCATTCGAATCCGATGAGGTTTTTCAAAAAACACTTTCCACCGTAATCAAAGAGGACCTTAACCTCACTGCCGTAGATTTTGCCAAAAAGGCGAATATCCCCCCGAGTACCCTCTACAAGATCCTGTCAGGGAACCGGGACCCCAATATCAAAACCCTTCGGCAGATCGTGAAAACTATTCGCGATATCAAAGAGTCAGACAGTGGAGAATTTATTGCTGTAATTGCAGCTCGCTCGGTACTTGACAATATTATAGAAACAAAGAAAAAGATAGCTGGAAGATTGGTCACAATCAGGGAATACTCGGCAACCTCAATGGAAGAAGCCATAATAGCAGCCGTTAACGCCGAAAGGGATGGAGCAAAGGCTCTGGTCTGTGCTCCCATAGTGAGCCCTACTGTGGAAAAGATTCTGAATATCCCTGTGACCACAATTATCCCAAAAAGCAGTCTCATAGATGCAATCGAACTTGCACTCAAAAAGATGGAGTAATCGTTAGTAACAGACTGCTATTAGATCAAACCTGAGTCAGGTCTGAGTTTAATTAAACTGTTTCTAATAATCGAGAGAATGAAAATTGAAAAAAATCCTGAAAATCGAAAGAATCCGCGTTTTGAATTAACGCGGAAATTCTTCCTCTCTCTTTAAATTTTATTTTTTTATACTCAGTTTCTTCAGGCTTTTTTCCTTAAGTTTTGTTTCTTTGAATTTTTGTTTTCTGCCTCTTTTATCTTCCTGGATTTACTTCTTGGTAAACTCCCGTATCTTTTCCTGTACCATTCCGATATCCCCGCCGCCTTTTGTAAAGAAATAAGCAGCTCCACCGACTATTAACAGGACAATGGCTCCAAGAGCATAGAGCAGTAAGGAAGACTTTTCATTTACAGTGTAGGTTGCGGTTTCTCCTCCAATTTCTATCGTGTAAGTTCCCGGCACCTCTTCTACGTGCTCAAAGGTTACAGTTGTGTTTTCTCCCACTTTCAGGGAAACATTCTTTGAGTCGGTTACATTTCCGTTAACAAACAATTCTACACTCTTATTTCCTGCAGCATTGCCTGTGTTTCCGACATCAACCGAGATTTTTGTATCCTTTCCTGCACTCACTTCTAAAGGCTTAATTACCAGGTTTGAGAATTCGAAGAGAGCTTCAAAGTCTCTTACTTTTACGTTTACTTCTTGATTTACGAATCCTTCCCTTGTTACACCCAGCTTGAAAGTACCGCTTTTATCTGTCGTATAGGCAGCTTTTCCGTCGGCCCCTGTTTTGTTAACGACATTTCCATTGATCGAGACGTTTGCCCCTTCAATTGGGTCGCCGCCAATTGCCTTAACAGCCTGAATACTGATAGTATCGCCGACATAAACGGTTTCAGGTGAAATGGTAACTGTCATTTTCTCTTTCGGAGCACTGACGTTAATGTTTTTGTTTGCAGTTTTGTAGTCGTCTTTTTCTGCAGTTATCTTAAAAGTTCCTACCTTTTCAGCCTTATACTCAACAATCCCATCAGCACTGGTTTCACCTGCACTACTTTCGTTAACAGTTACTTTGGCATCTTCTACTGCTTTTCCACCTGCAGTCACTTCAATATTAAACGTATCTCCGGCATAGATTTCATCAGGCACGGTTATTTTCAGTGAGTTACTGCTGTTTCCTTCACCGCCGGTTTCAACCTCCACGAAGGGGTAGAACCTGAGGGTGCTGTTATCAGCAGTTCTGAAACTGACGTTGCCCATGATCTCGATGGTCTCGTCCTTGCCAAGTCCGATATCATCGTCGTTTTTCATTATAATTCCACTTTCAGAGACACTGCTAACTTCCATCTCGCCGAAGGTATCTCCATTGTTGATTTCAGTGTAATCGTCCGAGAGTTGGAAAATACCCTGTACGAAGACAGCAGAAGTCTCACTGCCTGCGAAAACTGTCCCGAAATGAACTATAATGAGGGGTACTTTTTCTGCTTCTCCAAGACTGGTTTTATAGATATAATCATCACCGGAGGTGACAAAGCCCTCATCTACCACTTCTCCATCTTTCTCAAGCTTGACCCAGACGCTCTCTCCGTTAATATCTACTTCTACAATATTGAGGGAATAACCCTCTTCAAGGGTAAGGGCAGAACCTGAATTCATGGATTCTTTGTCGTCACTGTCCGTAAGAACTTTACAGAGAATATTGTCCGAAAGAAGGCTTACATCATCAACAGCTCCCTTAACAGAACCATCGGTATATCCGGCGAAGTACTTGTCTGCCATGAAACCAACAACTGTGAAATTGCCCCAGTCGCTATATTCAAAATTAACAGCTTGAGGTTTGGAATTGTAGACAAGTTTGCCTGAAGGTATATCCCCGTTTCCAAATTCTTCTACGGTAAGGTTTTCAGTCCCTATTCCTTCGTCTATGTTGTAATAGAAACCTTCAAAATTAAAGGGCGTCCAGCTAGCGGTTTTTCCGTTAATTTTCTCGTCATAGACAGTCCCGCGCAGCTCGTAAGTACCGGCTTCCGAGGTATCAAGGACCGGGGCAAAGCGCAACTTGTTGTCATCAGCTACCTGAATCTTTATTTTACCCATAAGGTCTATTGTATCTCCCTTATCAAGTCCGACGTTATCATCATTCTTCATCTTTATTTCATTGCTACTCAGGGAGGTTACTTCCATTTCTCCGAAAGTATCTCCGTTTTCAAGTTCGACATAATTGTCCGAGATCTGGAAGAGACCCTGTACAAAGACAGCAGAGGTTTCAGCTCCTGCAAACACTGTGCCGAAATGGACAATTATTATGGGTACGTCTTCTGCTTCTCCAAGATTGGTTTCATAGACATAGTTATCACCTGAGGCGACAAAGGCGTCGTCTACTACATTTCCGTCCTTTTCGAGCTGGACCCAGACAGATTCTCCATTAACATCGACCTCTACGATATTCAGGGAATATCCTTCTTCGAGGGTAAAAGAATCTCCAGAGTATGCGGAGTTTTTATCGTCACTGTCGATGAGAATCTTGGAAAGGACACCGCTGGAAATAGGACTGATATCGTCCCCTATAACTTTGGAACCGTCTGTAGTATAGCCTGCAAAATATTTCTCAGCCATGAATCCTATTATCTGGTACGAGCCCCAGGCATTGTATTCAAAATCAGTTTCAGTAGGTCTTGTTACGTACTCAATGTTCCCTGAATCTATGCTTCTGTCTTTTATATCTGTAATTGTCATCTCTTCGGAAGATACTCCGGAGTCAAGATCATAGTAGAAGCCTGAGTAACTCTGGGCAGTCCATGTGTAAGTTTCGGGCATTCCCTCTTCCCATATTCTGTTCCCACTTGAGGAAGACTCAACCTTCACATTCCATGTTTGTGTCGATGAACTGTAGACGCCATTAGGATCACTTGCAACTGCTTTGAGAGTATATTCACCCGTACTGTTCCCTTCAAACTTGTATGAAGAAGAGGTCACGCCTGAATCGGTTTTCTTTGTTACGTCGTTGACAAACCACTCAACATTAATATTCTGATCGTTTGTACTGGAACTGATAGTGAAAGTCTGGGAGTCTCCCTGCGTTATCTCTTTTGTTTTTTCAGCAGGGTCAAAATTAATGGACACTCCATTTGCTGACACTTCCCATGTCCAGGATTTTGATTCTGCAGTACCGTTTTCGTTCTGTGCACTCACTTCAATTGTATGCCTACCCTGGGCTGCAGAATTATTGGTATAGGATGACTGATTTACGGATGCATTTGTGTAAAGTATAGTGCCATCAAGAGACCAGGTCATATTCGAGAGCTGGTTAACAGTTGCTGTGAATGTTCTTGATTGTCCTACGTTACTGCTAACGCTTGACGATGAAGGATCAGATAAGGTGATCACTGGACCTTCTGTTCTTCCCTCTACATTCCACGCTGCTATTTGCCCTACTCCGTCTATAGCAGCTGTCACCTGATACGAGCCTGTCTGGAAAACGTGATTGAGAGTTGCAATGTTATTGCTATCAGTTTGACTTGTTGTGCTCGTTCCGTTTTCAGTCCATGTAACATTAGCTGTCTCGTTTAAAGGAATGGTGAATGCTTGAAGTCCACCCACTATTCCAGTAACAGTATTATTCTGCGAGGGCTGAGGATCTGCTATCAAAATTGGGGCTGCTGTGACAGTTCCACAAAATAGCCCTAGCACCAGAATTGCTGTAAATATCTGTAAACTAGCTTTTTTCATGTTCTATCCTTCTGAACCTTGTGCATAAATTATATTATTATAGATTTAGTCAGTTTAGCCTGGGATACACTCGATTTTTGCGAACATTATGGGGTTTATCAATCAAAAATTCTTAATTTCTGTCTTTCTCATCCCAGACTTCTTCTTTGTGGGGTAACTTAACTTCCAATCAAGAGGATCTATCAACGGTTTCGGCTTTTAGCTGCTGGTATCCTCGTTGTTCTATATTCGTAAGCTTGCATTCGGGGGATTCGAGTAGGATACCCGCTTCATACTTTGTGCATTCTCCTATAACGGTTAAGTTACATATATTTTGTACTTTTTTCAACTTTAGTGGGTCAATTGTAATAAGAAGTTCGAAATCTCCGCCTGTGTAAAGGGCGAGTTCCATCAGCTCATCCGAATTTAGAGCAAACTCCCTGACTTCCCTGAGGATAGGAAGGGCATTTTCCCGGATCCTGAAGCCCACGCGGCTTTGCCTGGCAAGGTCGTAAAGAGACATTGCAAGGCCGTCACTAGTATCCATCATGGACGTAACTGCTCCGGATTCGGCCAGTTGTCTGGCTTCTTTCGTACGCGGAATTGGCTCAAAAAGCGCTTTCAGTACGTTTTCACTTACCGGCTTTCTCGACTGAAGGGCTTCCAGAGCTGCTCCGGCCGATCCTGTATATCCTGTGACGCAGACAAGGTCGCCTGGCCGTGCTCCACGCCGAAGAAGGAGCTCGCTTTTTTTTACCCTACCCAGTGCCGTTCCTGTAATTGTCAGTTCCACGTGGGTGTCAAGATCGCCTCCGATAATTGCAGTTCCGCAGAATTCTGCACAAGCCTGGATGCCTTTTGCAAGTTCTTTAACAAAAGCGATTTCGGTATCTGCAGGCATTCCAATTGCCATAACAAGGCCTGTGGGCTCTGCACCCATAGCTGCAACGTCACTGAGGTTTACGGCTGCTGACATCCAGCCCATTTGCCAGGGAGTCATCTCTTCCGGAAAATCCGTGGTCCTGTGCAGCATATCGGTAGTGACAACCAGACAGTCTTCGCCTTTCAGGTCAAGGACAGCGCAGTCATCAGAACCTGCGCCTATAAGGATTCCTTTCTGTTCTCTGTCCTTGCCATCAGGGGCTTTAAAAATCTCAGATAAGATGGAGATCAGAGCGCGCTCTCCTATTGAAGATACTTTTGTGTCTTTCATGGTCCTTTTTTAAAACTATAGCTTTTGCTTCCTTTTTAATAGGTACGTGCCCTCTGTGAGCCAAAACGCAGTGAGTTTCTCTCCTTTATTTAATTTGTGTAACGCGAAAAGTTACACAAAAGTTAGTAGTATTAAAGAAATATTTCCGTATTCAGCGAGACGTCGTTTCACAAATTCTAATGCCTGCTCACAAGCCTCGAATGAATAAATTTCCTCAACGGCTTCACATTTGCCTTTTTCTCTTTTGGGATGTATAAGACTTTTGTAAACTTCAAATTCATTTGAACTTAAATTCTGGTTTTCTATAAAAAGTCTGAAAGGAGAAAAATCCAGAGCTGGAAAAGAGAAATCGAGAAAGGTAAACTGAAGAGAAAATAACTGAAGAAGGAAACTTAAAGATAAAAATTCAAAAAAGGAAGATTGGGAAAGAGAATTTAAAAATAAAAAATGGTAAAGAAAGAGACAGGAAAAGGAGCTTGAAAAGATAATCTAAAAAGGAAAACTGAGAAAAGAACCAGAAGCTGAAAGGAAAACAGGAAAGAATTAAAAAGAAAAACTTAAAAGCAGAAATCGTTTACACTCTTTAATAAAACAAGCCGGAAAGGAAAGACACAGGACAGAAGAACACAAAAAACACGGGAACAGAGAAACAAGCTGAAAAGGAAAAACACAAAAAAGGAAAACAAGAAGTACGGGTAAAGTGCCAGATAAATCTCAGACAGATAAATCTCAGACGCTGGACATTATTATATAAAATCAGAGATAACTTCTTCTCCGCCTTCTTTTGTTCTTATTCTCACATTTTCCAGGAAGCTCTTTGCTATTTTTCCAAGTTCGTACATTTCTTCCCTTTCAAGCACCTGTGTATTCCTCAGTTTCTCCTGCAAGCTATATTCCGGAATTCCCTGCTGTAACACATACGTAACTTCCCTGTTTTTAATATGTTCCGAAATCCAGGCAGCTATGCTGGCAATTTCCTGCGGACTTCCGATGAAATCCCTGATCAACGTTGTCCGGAGTTCCAGTTCCAGACCGCAGGAATCTATAATTTCGAGCGTTTTTTTTAAAGATCCAGTAACCTGTTCAGGAGTCTTTTTCACGGCTTCATATTCTCCGCAGCCCGTAACCTTCCCGTAAAGTTCGGGATCATCCGGGGAAGCTTTTATATCAATAAAAAATTTATCAACCAGCTCTCGCTTAACCAATTCGCTTGCCATTTCAGGATAGCAACCATTTGTGTGAATCCCAATTGCAAGCCTCATTTCTCTTGCAAGCGCTGCAAGAGGTACAACTGCATCTTGCATAAGAGGTTCTCCTCCTGAAAATACAACTGCACTCACAAAGGGCTTCGATTTTTTAATCTGCTCTTTAACAAAATCCAGTTCTACAGGGCTCAGCCCCTGCAGGTAGGGATGATTCTGGCAGTAGGGGCAGCGAAGGGGACACCCTCTAAAAAAGATTGTGATTGCTGCTTTTCCTCTCCAGTCCAGGGTCGAAAGAGGGACATTACCTGCATAGTTTACTTTCATAGCCTACCGTTTCTCGAACTTATATGTATAAAAGAATTGGGAACTCTTAACTGAGTTCCTTTGTGCCGTATCGTTTTCTGTCAAGAAGTTCCTGTCTCTTGCCTTTGTTCCAGCCTTCTACGGACTGAAGGTATCCTGTAATTCTTGAGAGGTGCTGCACGTTTTCGGACCTGCATTTCGGGCATCTTTCCAGCAGACCGTCGGCAACATATCCCTCATCAGTGCACACAGTCATGTCCCGGGTAAAGGCGAAGTAACCGGTCTGGGTATTCTTTGCTATGTGCATTGCAAGCTCCTGCAGGCCATCAGGATCTGGCTTTCCTTCCCCAAGCCATATATGCATAATATTTCCGCCGTCTACAATCGGGAAGAAGGTATGTTCGTATCTTATTCTTTCAGGCAGAGATATATCTGCACCAGGTGGAACATGAGTTCCGTTGGTATAGTAAATTGGCAGGTCATGAGTCTGATTCAGGTCTCTTTTTGCGGCCTTCACATCCCCTTTAATCGTGAGCTCAGCTTTGTCGGCATACTGCTTGTGCAGAAGGTCCGAGACCGCAAAACGCTGGGCTGTCGTTTCCGCAGGCGTTCTTGCAAGAGCAATTTCCATGCCGTTTTCCTGTGAGAGCTTTTGAGCATGCATTTTCATTTCAAACATGGCCCTGATTGCAAGTTTATACGCATCAGGAGACTCGTGAATCTGGTGGCCTGTATGGTACAGGACCATCTCATTAATCCCTACTATTCCTATTGTGTATACCAGGCTTTCGAAATCTACAGCCATTGCCCCTTTTTCCCCGGTATTCGGATCTTTGGGGCACTGGGCTGCAAAGGGAATCCTGTTTTTCTTGATCAGGCTGTTCATCCATTTTCGCTTGATCTTGAAGACTTCCACTCCCCTGTTCATCAGGGTCTTGAGTTCATTGAAGAGTTTTCCGTCATCGTGCTCAGCCCTGTATGCGGCTCTTGGGCAATTTAAAGACAGGACCATCCATGATCCCATTGAAAAGTGTTTCCCGTCCTTGAAGTGAAGCTTGTCGTTGAATTCTTCATCATCTGTAGGGTTTGCAGAAAATTGATAGGCACAGCATTGATAACATGAGATTCCCTCACCGGCGCCCCTGTACTCCGGAAGTTGATTATCAAAATAAGGAGTCCCGAATTTGGCTGCTAGCTCGAATGTCATTCTGTACAGCCCTTTGTAAGTCTGAAGATCAGGATGAGCCCTATTGAATTCTTCGTCTTCTTCCATAAAGTCAGGTTCAATGGAAATTTCGGGCTTGGGGAAACTGAAAGGCTTACCCCAGGCATCTCCTTCAAGCATGACATCCATCAGAGCCTTAAATCCAAGGCGAACCTCTTTTTCGAATTCCCCGTAAGTTCTAAGCGGAGCCTGCTTGCCGTCCCAGACCTTGCCCATAGCAACTATCGGAACATTTCTCCAGAGTTTTGGAACCCCTGGGGAAAGCTGTACGGATGAAAACACAGTTTGTCCGCCTCTTGCGCACATCATCTGCATCATTTCGTAGACGAACATCTGCATGAGCTGTTTTATCTCGGTTTCGGACTTGCCTTCCAGATAGGGAGCCATGAAAGTCAGGAAATTGTAAAAGCCCTGCCCGCCTGCGAAATTGGTCTGAGCCGAGCCCATAGCTTTTACCGCATGGAGGAAAGCTACTTCAGCATTCTTTGCAGGTTTTGCCACGCTGGACTGGGTTCCTACCCCGTCAGGCATAAGCCCATAGTAAAAAAAGTAACGAAGATCCCAGTCCTGGCAAAAAGGCCTGGTGCCCATGTATTCGAGATCGTGGATATGAAAATCTCCACTCAGGTGCAGGTCTGCAAGCTCTTTTGGCATCAGAAGGAGATTCTGTTCCTTGGACATCTTGTCGGCTTTTCTTTTATGTGAGGTTTCGGCATTGTTCAGCTGGTTTGCATTATCATTTGCCTCAAAGCCGTATCCGGTATCGATTTCATAGGCGTCGTAAACCGAAGCCCCGACCCTGGTCATGATATTTCTCCATTCGACATGCCCCCTGTCAAGCAGGATATTGTTTACTATTTCCCGGATAAGAGGACCTGAGAGGAACTTGATGTTCATCTTTTTAATGATCTTTTCCGCATCCTTTGCAATCTCAAGGGCTTCTTCTTTTGTGATTGAAGGTTTATTGTAGAAAATTTCGCTTAACTTTGTTTCCTTCAGAAGCTGGTTTACAATGATATTCCTGTCCCAGTTAAGAATGAAACCATCGGTTGTCCTTACCTTGGGAAGAGGGGAGACGGACAGCCCGTCAAGAGTCTTTTGCACTGGCTGGTTGTCAGATAAATGGTCATCTTTGGGGAGAGAAGAGACGGACAACTCTTCAAGCAGCTTTTGCGTTGACTGGTTGTCAGATAAATAGTCATCGGGTAAGAGAATCTCGCCTGTCATTTTCTCATCTTCAGTAATTGTTTTAAGAATGAAATTTGCAGAAATATCCAATATTTTTAATTTTCAGGTCTCTTTTATCACAGGATTCCCTGGATTTTTTCAGGGTTTACTTCTCCCCCACGGAAGAGTTCCTCGTGCGTAAGGAAAGTATCATTGATCTGTAAAACAGGCGCTGTCACTGTGAAGACTCCGTTGAAACGCAGTTCCGTTAGAGCTTCGGGAGTAGACATATCGGCTACCTCAAAAGCGACTGAGTGTGCCTCCAGGAAAGTTTTTAATTTATTGCATTTCGGACAGCGTTCCGTTGTATATATGATTATTTTTGCCATGCTTTACGTCCCTCTGATTTTTACTCTAATTCTTAATCTGATTTTTAGTTACCGTTTCTTGCGCGGTTTCGGTTTCCTACATATTATTTTTGTTTCTATTGTTTGCGGAGTGAGCGCGCAGGTGTAAAGCGCATTACAGCAATAAAACAAAACCCCACATGGGTTACCATTCCTCAGCTAACCCTTACAATCCCTAAATGTGTATTCTCAAGTATCAGTCAGCAATATCGGAACGGGGTGCAACTTCTAAAAGT
>CAYSZA010000060.1:0-12953 GCA_964435275.1 uncultured Methanosarcinales archaeon
ATCTTCTTTAATTTCTTTGGCTAAAATCTTTATTTTTTTATTATTTTATTTTTTTGAAGTCGTCCCTGTATTTTTACCTTTCCCTTTTTTCTCAGCTTATACGTCTTTATTCCCTACAGATTCTATCCGGCTTTATATTTGTCCACATCCTGAAATTAAACATAGTTATGCTTTCCCTCTGGACTCCCCCAGAACAATTCCTGTCGCAATCAAGTGGGCAACCCTCAGAGGTTCAGGAATATTACTTCTTATTGAGGTAAGCCGGATAATCCTTCTCACGGTTTCCAGACCTATGCCTGCTCTCTGGATATAAACGGGGTTCTTTTTACCGGCGAGTTTTTCTATCTTTCCGGCTCGCTTTATTATTGCCCAGCGCTCTTTGCAGTCCGGAAAATATCTGAGAGCAGATTTAATTTTCTCAAAATTTGGATAGGACCGCATAACCACAATTACAGGGATTCCGGTCTCCCTGTAGAGGACCTGTATATCAACAACATTAAAGCCTCCATAGGTGATTCCGTCGAGAATAACCGCTCTTATCTGGCCATAATGTTTGCTATTCTTTATCATATTGCAGATGACAGCCGTAGAATCAAGTCCGTCCTTTGTGATCTCTGAGCTAAGGACTCCATCAATCCAGTCTCCACCCCGAAAAACAGCTCCTACTATCATTACCTTCTCACTAAGGAGCGCAGAATCGTCTATACCGATAATTCGAATTTCGGGCTTGATATGAAAATCTGAATTCACAGGTGCTCTTTACGTATGGATTGTAAAAATAGTTTGTCGGTTCCCCGTACAACCTTACAGCAAAAGTCGTGCCCAGGAAAGTCATTAATTTTTTCCGACAAAAATCCTGGTTTCTTCCAGGCCAGATACAAAAATTAGCCCCTTATGGGGCTTTATATTCGGTTTACCGGAGAAATTCGTTACACGAACATGGTTGTTTCAGGGAGGCTGGCAGGCATCATCTTCTGCGTATCTGCAGCCATGGATACCTTATCCACGGCTTCGAGGAAATCTTCCATCTCAACCAGTTCTTTGTCTTTCCTGACTGCAAACATACCTGCTTCGGTTGCAATTGCCTTCAGGTCTGCTCCACTCATTCCCTCGGTAGCTTTTGCAAGCCTCTTAAAGTCGATATCTCCTGCAAGAGTCATTTTCTCGCAGTGGATTTTGAGAATCTTTCCTCTGGCTTCTATTCCGGGCATCGGGACATGGACAAGTCTGTCAAAGCGACCTGGTCTGAGAATTGCCGGGTCAAGGACATCAGGACGGTTTGTCGCTGCGACAATCCTGATATTTTTCCTCTTGTCAAAACCATCCATCTCTGCCAGCAGCTGCATGAGCGTCCTCTGAACCTCACGGTCTGCGCCGGTCGTTTCATTCAAACGCCTTGCGGCAATTGAGTCCAGCTCATCAATGAAGATGATACTCGGGGCTTTCTTTCGGGCCATCTCGAAGATTTCTCTTACAAGTTTGGAACCGTCCCCAATGTACTTTTGCACGAGCTCAGAGCCTACAACCCTGATAAAGGTAGCATTGGTTCTGTGAGCCACAGCTTTCGCAAGCAAAGTTTTGCCTGTTCCCGGAAGCCCATAAAGAAGGACTCCCTTAGGAGGCTCGATACCTATCCGGGCAAAGCGTTCCGGCTCAATTAGAGGAAGTTCGACTGCCTCCTGAAGTTCCTGAATCTGCTCATCGAGACCACCTATCTGGTCGTAGTCCACTTCTACGCTTTCGAGGACCTCCATTGCAGCAACAAAAGGCTCTTCCGTAGAAGGAATAACCTCGGCAATGGCAAGCGTATGCTGGTTCAGGGCAACCTTTGCCCCTGGCAGCAGTTTCTTCTCATCGATATATTGTGAGACATTAACCAGGAACTGAGGTCCGTTGCTGCTCCGGACAATTATCCTGTCATTCTTAATCACGTCAATGACCGTACCAATGATGAGCGGAGAGGTCTTCATCCGATCGAGTTCAGACTGCAGCTTTCGTATTTCCCGTTCATACTTTATCTTTTGGTTTTCCAGATAACGCTTTTCGGATTCAATCTGGCTGCACTGCTCTTCCAGATAACTGTTTCGGCTTTCAAGTTGCCTCATTCGGTCCTGGACGCTTTCAGTTACTTCCCCCAGCTCTCCAGGCTCGATTCCGTCATACACAGGTCCGGACTTACCAAGGTGACTGCGCATGCTTTCATCCTTACTTTTGGTACTTTCCGTCATGGAGCTCCGAATAATATTTAAGTTCATACCGTATATAGCGTTTTCGAAGTGATCAATATGCAGTGCGAAATATGTGGTGCAGAGATCCGCGGAAAGCCTATATGCATTACAATTGATAACAGCGAGCTCCAGGTCTGCCAAAAATGTGCTCCTTACGGTAAACCCGTTGATAAGCGAACTCCCGTGTCAAGAAAAGTCTCTCCGGTGGTTCGGACGGTAACACGAACCGAAAATAGGCCAAAAAAGGATTTTTTCGATATTTTGAAAGACGAACTCCTGGACAACTATGTTCAGACTATCCGGGATGCCAGAGAAGCCAAAGGCTGGTCTCAGGAAGACCTGGCCGAAAATATCAAAGAAAAAGCATCTCTGATCAAAAAGATAGAACGCAGCGAAATCGTGCCAGAAGATTCTGTCCGAAAGAAGCTCGAACACGCTCTTAACATCAAACTTACAGAACGTGTGGAGGTCTCAGGGCAGGAAGTCTCTCACATGAAGAAAGATACTACCCTTGGAGATATAGTGAAAATAAAGAGAAAGTAAATTTTCGAGTAGAAAATGAAATAGTGAATTTCAAATAGACAAAAAGAACGTAAATCTCAACTGCAGGCTCCGTTCCGGCAACAAAGCTTTGTTTCCGTCATTTTTCCCTTCCGGGAACAACAGAGGGTTCAATCTGAAGGCGTTTTCTTAAGCCCCTTCACCCTCTTCCGTTATGCGCTTTTTACTCTTCAGGGCTTTAAGTCTTTTTTGTTAAGTTTCTTTTCTGTTAAGTCTCTTTTCTGTTAAGTCTCTTTTTTGTTTTTGAGTTTCTTCCCCATTTTTAATTTCTTCTCTTTTAAGTCCCTTTTTTAACCATTATTTTTCTTAAATAATCCCAGGACTCTTTTATATTATGTTCATTTTGAAAGTCCCTTAAATCTCGATTTCGATATCATATACCTTTTCAGGATTTTCCTTATGAATGGTCCAGAAAGGCTCGTCACCATATGTTTCCATTAATTTTATTGTCCTTTTGGGTATCGTCTTCGGACCGAGTACCGCGCCTGGCCTGTCAGGGTCATCGATATAATCCGTTTCCATCATGAACCTTGTACCTTCTTCAAGCGCGTGTTCGATTGCTCCTTTGACCGAAATCACCCCTGGGAAAAGCCCAAGTTCCTCACAGGTTTTTACCAGAGGCGGTGAGTAATGTTTAACAACCCTGTACATTTTTATTCCCGTGCTTTTTGCCCTCTCTGCTATATCCCGGAGTTCGGGCTCTCCCACGCTTTCGGTATGAAGCTGGACCGCACAATCCTGTTCTTTCCCAAGGGAGAAAGCATGTTCCATAATCTCATTCGAAGCTGCCCACACTTCCGCAGGCACAGGGTAATGAGGACGCCCTGACTTTATCCCCACGGCAAGACCCTTTTCCACATAGCCTGAAGCAAGTTCGAGACCCCTCTCCATCATTTCTGTAGCTTTCCGCAGTTCCATATATTCAGTAAGCTTTGAGATTTCTGCCGGATGGACTCCAAGCACAGGAAAAGCTCCAACTCCCAGCTCCCTGATTTTTGATGCGATTTCCACAGTTTCATCAAAAACCTTGAGATAGTCTTCAGGTTTTTTGACAATTATCCCAAGTGACCAGCTGGGTTTGCTGACCAGAATTATATGAGTTCCTCCAGAGTTTTTGAATTCCTTTACTGCCTCAAGCCCCCTGGCTCTTGGATCGATATGCATGTGATTATCGGTAATCGGAACTTTTGCAGGCATTTTCACTCCTCCAAGGTATGAAATTTCCGTATTTGGTTAAGGTTCGTGTTCTTTGAAGTTTGTAAGTTTGATTAAAACTCCATTCCTTTATCGGAAGCTCCTGGTAATTCCTGGCAGATACTTCCTGAAAACATGGTTGTGATTTTTTTGAAAATATGCGCATGTATATATATTCCGGTTGGACTTCGCGTTAAAGATTGTTAGGCATAGTATTAAATTACCCAAAACTTGAAATATATAGCCTTACGTTGAGTAGCGGGAAGATCCAATTATTCTTACCGAATTTTCGAAAAGTTCCCCTTTTTTAGCTTTTCAGTCGCTACGGTTCTTTAAATACGAACCCTAAGATCTGGTGATAATTATGAGTAAAACCGCAGCAGTAATCAAAGGTGACGGGGTAGGCCCCGAGCTTGTAGACGCAATGCTTAAAGTTGTAGAAGCCGCTGGCACAGACACAGAATTCATTATGTGTGAGGCAGGGGCTGAGTGGTGGGAAAAGCACGGAGGCAATTCCCTTATTCCGAATGAAACCTGGGAAATCCTTGACAGCTCAGATGCCTGTTTTAAAGGCCCGACAACCACGCCTGGAGGAATAGGCTCTCCAAGAAGTGTGGCCGTATCTATAAGGAGAAAGTACGATCTCTATGCAAACGTCAGGCCAATCAAGACTTTCCCTAATTCAAGTGCACCACTTGGAGATGTCGAAATGGTTTGTGTGCGTGAAGGCACAGAAGGACTCTATATTGGAGAAGAAATTCAGCTCACAGACGATGTCTCTATTGCAATCCGTAAGATTACACGCACAGCATCCCGCAAGATTGCAAGCTACGCTTTCGAGGAAGCTAAGAGAAGAGGTTATGATGCTGTTGTACCCATCCATAAGAGCAACATTCTGAAACTTACATGTGGCTCTTTCCTGGAAGAAGTAGAGAAGGTCGGGCAGAATTACCCGGATATCGAAATTTGGCCCTATCACATCGACAATATTGCTCAGCAGCTGATCAAGAACCCTCAGATTTTCAATAAAAAGGTCCTCCTTTCTACAAACCTCTTTATGGACGTAATCAGTGAGGAATGTTCAGCTCTGGTAGGAAGCATCGGGCTTATCTATTCTGCCAATATCGGTGACTCCTTTGCCATGTTTGAGCCTGCTCACGGTTCGGCTCCAAAGTATGCCGGCCAGGATAAGGTAAATCCTGTTGCAACCGTACTTGCAGGAGCATGGATGCTTGATTACCTTGGGGAAAAGGAGAAGTCCGAAGCGATATTTAAGGCTACGGAGCGTGTAATTTCCGAAGGTAAGTATGTAACTTACGATCTCGGAGGCAGTGCAAAACTCAGTCAGATGGCTGGCGAGATTGCTAAGTATACGACAGAAATTCTCAAATAAGAAGGTGCTGAAGGAAATCCTTTATTCCTTCAATCTTCCTTCCTCGGATTCGGTTATTTTTCCCTTATTTCTCAATCTCCCTCTTCCTGCATGTGCCGGATTGCAGATTGGGCTGTAGAGGAAGTATTTTTCCACATAAGCAAGCAGCTCTTCGTCCGAAATACAGGAAACCCTTTCTTCCTTATCGTAAAGCTTCTGGATTTCGGTCTGGATTTTCAAAAGCCTGCTGTCGTCTTTTTCCACTATGGTTTCAACATCAAGAAGATCGTTTAAGGTCTCCTGAACCTTGTAACGAATAACTTCCAGGCCTGAAGAGTCTCCGATGAGCAGGAACCGCTTTCCACCTACCAGTTCTGGAGGATAGGGTTCATAATTGAAGGGATTTTTGAGGACGCCGGCAGCATGTATTCCGGATTCGTGGGCGAAAATATTTTTCCCGACTACGGCTTTGTTTCTTGGAACACGCAGTCCGAGTTCTTTTTCCATGAACCTTGCAAAGCGAGTAACCGGCTCAAGGTTATATCTCTCAAAACCTTCTACCCTATCTGCCAGGAAAAGCAGGATTTTTTCCATTTCGCTATTTCCTGCACGCTCTCCTATGCCCAGGAAAGTTACGCTTGTCCAGTTAGCTCCGTGCCAGAACCCTGCAATTGAACTTGCTGACCCGAACCCATAATCGTCGTGGATATGGGTCTCTATATTCTTGACCCCGATTTCCTTTTTGAGATGCTGGACAATTTTCGGGATTCCGTAAGGCTCGTCAATATTCATGAAGGGCATTCCGTATCCTACGGTATCGCAGACCCGGATAATGCAACCAGGGTCGATCTCTATAATTTTCTCAACGAGCGGGAACACAAAACCGTAATTGTCAGCTCTTGTCATATCTTCCAGGTGCGCCCTTGTGCGAAGTCCGTGATCAACTGCATACTGTAGAGCATCAAGGTATTTTTTTTCGGCTTCTTCCCTGCCTGTGAGCCTCATCTTGGAAAATATATGTGTATCCGATACGGACATGAGAATTCCGGTTTCTTTAAGCCCGTCAACTTCGAGAATCTTGTCTATGTCAGCTCTTGAAGCCCTTGCCCAGCCTGTAATTTCGGGAAATTCGTACCCTATGTCGAACATGAGATCTACGGCGTCTCTATCCCTTTTATTGAATACGAAGGCTTCGAGTTTTTCAATCCCGATCTCGTGCAGGTACTCATAGATTTGAAGCTTGTGTTCTCTGCTCAGGACTATTCCCGGCATCTGGGAACCGTCGCGAATAGTGCTGTCGCTTATGTACACATCGTTACCATAAGGCAGCTTTAATTTGGGCAGATCGTCATATGATTCGTAAATTTTCATCGCTTTTCCTCCTTTCTTTCAGGCGGCAGGACCCTGCATCGAGAGAGCGGGCTTTCACTGCGGGGCTTCCTGTGAAAACATATTTTCGGGCATACAGGTCAGAAAATCAGTTGTATTAAACCGAAGAACTTCAACTTCTTCTTTAAAAAATATTCTTTTGCGGGAACAATTATGGCTTTTAAAACGGCATCTTACTTCATATGCCTAAATCAGGTTATAATAATATGTTCTTATAGTTAAAATCTCTTTCTTTTAAAATACAAAATGTATTTTTACATTAATATATTTATTATTCCTGATATATTAATATTGACAGAAGAGATTGATTCTTTTTTCTCGAAAAAGTTTCCGCATACCTCCTCATGAAGAAGGCTGTTAATACTAATGTGAAAAATTTATACAAATTCTTCTTGCAAACGTTTTATCGGCTTTTTTAGCAGTTTCATGAAAGTTTACTTTCCTATCCTGCCCTTCTTGCTGATAATAAGGTATATCTACAACAAGTTATATTTATAATCGAGCTGATCTGAGAACTCAAATTTTAATTATGTATATGCTTTATATAATGATCTCTGAATAAGCCGTATTTTCCGGCCAATTAATATATCTTCTATTTGATAAAATTGAAAATTATATCGACATATATTTAATTTGCATTTCATATGTTTGCTTTACTTTATCCCGAGGTAGAACATGTCTGAAATAGTAAGTGTTAGCGGCGGTCCGACAAAACCAGAAATCATCGCAGTGTCCCTTTCCAAACTCGGGCTGCGGGACGGAGATCGGTTTGCAGATGTAGGCTGCGGTACGGGATCGGTGTCAATTGAAGCAGCTAAGCTTGCTCGAAATTTGACTATCTATGCTATAGATGCCCGAAAGGAAGCTCTGAGCGCCACTCAAACGAATTTTAAGAATTTCAATATAGGAAATGCCAGGATTTTAGCTGGTGAAGCCTCGGATCTCCTGAGTTCTGAAAACTTTACTGATTTTATTGACTGTGCTTTTGTCGGCGGGACAAAAAATATCGGTTCGGTGCTGGAGATACTTGTGAGGAAAAAAGCTCGAAGTATTGTGGTAAATGCTGTTCGCATCGAAACAGTTGTCAGAACAATCGAAGCAATGAAAAAACTCGGGATTTTTGATGAGGTAGTTCATGTTTCGATCTCGAGAAGTGCACCAATTGCCGGAGAAACTATGTTCAAACCTGAAAACCCGGTATACATTGTCGTTGGAAAAAAGCTAAACTGAAAATTATCTTATAATTGAATTCTGCTTTACATTTATTTTTATAAATTTATGGAGCGATAGTATGTTAATTGGCGTAGGACTTGGTCCCGGAGACCCTGAACTTCTGACCCTCAAAGCAGTGGACGTTTTGAAAAACAGCGATAAGGTATATGTGCCAGGCCGCCTGGCAAAAGATCTTGTGGCTCCTTATGCAGATGCAGAAATCCTTGAGTTTCCAATGATAAGAGATATTGAGGTTCTCAATGCTCTCTGGAAGGAGAATGCTGACAGGGTGGCAGAAGAAGCGAGAAGGGGTACTGTAGCTTTCGGACTTATCGGCGATCCTAACTTTTTCTCTACTTTTTCCCATCTTAAGAAAGTTATGCGCAAGCACTATCCGGATGTTGAGCTTGCAACTGTGCCTGGTATAAGTTCAATAACTTCCTTTGCGGCCAGAACCGATGTTGCGGTTGAGAGCTCTTTTGAAGTCAGCGACGGTTCTGAAGTTGGATACAAGATTCATCTGAAGGCTACGCAACCTAAAACCATAGTTGAGCAGCTTGAAGCTGAAGGATATACGGAGTTTATCTTTGCAGAAAGACTCTTTTCGGACAACGAGCTTATAATCCGCAAGAAAGAAGAAATCCCGGAAAAAGGGAACTACTTCAGTATCATTTACGGAAAGAAGTGAGAGTACTCGACTTAATATTCACGGAATTCAGTAATTCACGGAATTCAGTACGTAATTTTGGAATAAAACACGAAAGCAAAGGGAATGGTCAGATGGAAAGGAAAGTATACTTTGTGGGAGCAGGCCCAGGAAACCCGAAACTCATCACCGTACTCGGGCGTGAAATGCTTGAAAAAGCCGACCTTGTAATGTATGCAGGCTCTCTGGTAAACCCCGAGGTGCTTAATTACACACAGGGAGAAACAGTGGACAGCTATGGGTTGACTCTTGAAGAGACAACTAAAATAATTGCGGATGCGGTAGATGCAGGAAAATTCGTTGTCCGTCTCCACAGCGGCGATCCGTCTCTTTACGGCTCCGTAATAGAGCAGATGGAAGAGCTCAGAAAGTATGATATCGAAGTCGAAAGAGTTGCTGGAGTTTCCTCGGTTTTTGCAAGTGCAGCCGCCCTCGGTACACAATTGACTCTTAACGGTGTCTCTGACACTCTTATCATTACCCGTCCTGCCGGAAAAACCCTTGAAAAAGACCTTATTCCCGAGCTTTCTGCCTACAATACCACAATGGCAATTTTCCTTGGCACTCAGAAAATCAGGGAAATTATGGAAAAAGTCCGCTGCCCGAAGGATACACCTGTTGCAGTAGTGTTTCATGCATCCTGGGAGGATGAAGAAGTCATCACCGGTACCGTGGAAGATATCGCAGACAAGGTCAAAGATGCAGGAATTACACGCTCGGCAATGATAATTATCGGTGGGGTTGTTGACCCTAAAAACTACAGGAGGTCCTACCTATACGGAGTAGCCCAGGAGCCGTTGTAATCACTTTTGAAAGGAATCGGGAGATCGCGGCAAAGATAGCAGGACACCTGAAAGCTGACCTGCTTCTCTATGAAAAGGGCATATTTGAAAAGGCTTTTAAAAGCTATGGAGCAATAGTTGCGGTATTTGCCACAGGCATTGTGGTCAGGGATATTGCTCCCCTTCTCGAGAATAAATGGTCTGACCCTGCCGTGGTCGTAGTCGATTCAAACCTTAATTTCGCAATCCCCCTTCTTGGAGGACATCATGGTGCAAATGAAATTGCCCGAAAAGTTTCTGAACTTGGGGCAGTCCCTGTGCTTACGACGGCGACCGAAGTTCACGGTAAACCCTCAGTCGAGGGCATTGCCAACAGGTTAGGCTGCGAGATCTTCAACAAAGAATCCACTGTAGCTGTAAACTGTGCACTCCTTGATCAGGAAATAGAAGTTCTTGAGGTTAAGGGACCCAGAATTGTTGTTGTGGATGAAGATGTCTCCGTGCTTGTAAGAAAACGACAGGAAAATGCAGAAGCGAAGGGCGACAGCAGAAGTCGCAGCTAACCGAGATGTATTAACTGATCTGCACTTGCGCGAATTAACCTGACCAGGAACTCGTTAAGAATCAGAGACGATAAAGGATGATCATTGGAATCGGAACTCGCAGGGGCATTACAAAAGAAGAGGTTATTGAAGCCGTAAAACAGGCTCTCGATGAGTGCGGCCTGAGCCTGGGAGAAATTACGGCTTTAGCTTCTGCGAAACTTAAAGAAAACGAACAGGGGCTTCTGGAAGCGGGAAAAATTCTTGGCATTCCGGTGAATTTTTTACCGGATGAGCTGTTAAACAGCTACAATCCTCCTTCCTCCTCCCAGGCATCACGCTTTGGGTTAAAAGGAGTTGCAGAGCCTGCAGCTCTGGCCCTTTCTGAAGAAAAACAATTGATTTGCAGGAAGAAAGTCTATGGCAGAGTCACAATCGCAATCGCAAGATAAAGCAACCGGAGGAAAACTTTACATCGTAGGGATCGGGCCTGGATCTGTAGAACAGATGACGGTCAAAGCCAGGGATGTAATCCTTAACGCCGATTATGTGCTCGGAAACAGTACTTACCTGGACCAGGTAGCAAGTCTCCTCGGAACCCAGGAAGTAATCCGCAGCTATATGGGTAAAGAAGTGGACAGGGCAAGAAAAGCTGTGGAGCTTGCAAAAGTTGCAAACGTTGTTATGGTGAGCGGCGGTGATACCAATGTCTACGGCATGGCAGGTATCGTACTCGAAGTCGCTGAACATGAGGGACTTGAGGTTGATATAGAGATTCTTCCAGGGGTTACGGCAATTTTAGCCGGTGCAAGTATGCTTGGTGCACCTGTTGTAACGGATTTTGCAGTTGTCAGCCTGAGCGACCTTCTGACTCCCTGGGATGTTATTGAAAAACGGCTTAATCTTGCTGCAGAAGCCGATTTCGTTATGGCACTCTACAACCCGAAGAGCCGCAAGAGACAGTCTAATTTTTCCAGAGCTATTGAAATTATCCGCCAGTACAAGGCTGACTCCGTGCCTGTGGGACTTGTAAAGAACGCTCTGAGGGGTGAAGGTGAAGACAGGGTTGTAACTACCCTTGGAAAGGTCATGGAATATGAAGATTGGGTAGACATGAGCACAACGATCCTTGTAGGAAACGGAGATTCCAGAATCTGGAGCTCTCAAAAGAAAGATTTCATAATCACACCCAGGGGGTATCACAAAAAATATGACTACTGAACAGAGTGCTAATGAGAAGGCCGGAAACCTTGAGAATCTTGAAGAGTTTACCGAGCTTACAGTTGATGTAAATCCCGAACTTGTAAGTATTTGCAGGGACTCCGGGGCAAGAACTGAAGAGGCCAAAGCCATCTATATGAAAAGCCGTACAATGATTCAGGAAATCATTGGGAACAAAACCCCTGAAGACCGCTTCCGCCAGCGCTGTGTTATTGCTACCGGGGATCTTTCTGTGGCCGATATTATGCGTTTTATGCATGATCCCATTCCTGCAGGTGTGGAAGCGATTAAAAAGGGAGCCCCTATTTTCGTGGACATTAACATGGTAAAAGCCGGAATTACTAAGGCTGGACACAAATCCGAAATTATCTGCGTTCTTGATGAAGACCCGAATGCCGAAATTGCTAACAGGTACGGGATTACGCGCACATCGGCAGGCTTCCTGGCTGCCCGGGACCGGCTTGATGGGAGTATTATTGCAATCGGAAATGCACCTTCGGCTCTTATTATGGTTTGCAAGCTTATCGAAAAAGGCGTAAGACCAGCTCTTATCATTGGGCTTCCGGTAGGTTTTGTAAATGCAGCCGAGTCAAGGGAAATGGTAAGAAACCTGAAGATTCCTGTACCCTCTATTAGCTGTGTCGGCACAAGAGGAGGAACTCCGATGGCGGTTGCATGTGTTAACGAACTTGTAGCAATCGCAAGGGAAAGTGAAGAGTAACGCTTTCTCTTATTTTTTACTTTAGCTTCCCTTTTATTTTTAGATTTGTTCAATTTCAATCTTATTCTTTCTGTTAATCAATTCTCCTTCGGGATTTCTATTTTGTATAGTCTCATGTTTACTCTATCACACAATATTAAAATAGATTGAGAAGGTGTTTTTGTGGGTTCTGGTGTCAGAGTACTCTCACTATAGCTCCTGCCTTTAAGATATCTAAGAAGAGCTATAATTTAAAACAGGGTATATGAGAAGAGTCATGATTTAAAACGAGATGTTAAGAAGAGCGGTGACTAAAACAAAATAAGTTTTTGATTTCTCTTTAAAGACATTTTTACGGTCCGCTGGAAATAAAGTAAGGTGAAAAAAATGGTAGCAGAAGATGTCTGGTCCCACTTTGGGATGTGGTGGGCAGTTGGCCTGTGGATAATTATCTACGGGATATTTCTCTTATTTGTGCCGTTTTATAAAAAGAGCCAGATAAAGCCTGCTGGTGTATATACGGCATTTATTGTCGCGTTTGCACTTGAGATGTTCGGTGTGCCTTTCAGTATGTTTGCTATTGGATGGCTTTTCGGCTTTACGCTCCCCGAAGGTATTCTGTGGGGCCATACGCTTGTCCAATATATCGGATTCTGGGGAATGTATGTCGGAATTCTTATATCACTTACCGGAGCTGCACTGGTAGTTTCAGGCTGGAACCAGATTCATAGGAATTACTGGAGTAAGGAAGAAGGGCAGGGAAGACTTGTTACGACTGGCATTTACAGGTATATCCGCCACCCCCAGTATACTGGTTTTTTTATGATAACACTGGGGATGATGCTGGAATGGGCAACTTTGCCTCTTATAATCCTGTATTCACTGCTTCTTGTTCTTTATTACAGGCTTGCAAAAAAGGAAGAAACGGATATAGAAAAGGAGTTTGGTAACGAGTACCTTGAATATAAGAAGAAAACAAAGATGTTTATTCCGTATATCCTCTAAATTAGATGATAATTTCTATCCTCTAAATTAGATGATAATTT
>CAYSZA010000061.1:0-12690 GCA_964435275.1 uncultured Methanosarcinales archaeon
CCAAAGTGCTGATTGACAACCTTACCGTCACTTGAAACAACAGCGACTTTCATCCTTTTATCTCCATTTTCTTCTGTTCATAAAGGTTAAAAAATTTGTTTTTATTTAATTGTACACGGCTTAGAGCCTATCCGAAAAGTCAGTAATGCATATTGAAAAATCACAATAAATCTATAGTATCAAAGTATCCATTCCGGTTTTGCATATTGCATATTGTAAAAGTCACAGTAGATACCCACTTTTCGGATAGACTCTTATACGCACAGCAAGATCTGCTTGTAAAGAAAGGAGAGAACCCATAGTTAAGCATTAAGGATTCGTAAGTGGACGTGCGGAACTCATAATTAAAAATATTCCCGATTCTTGAGGGTTAGGCTAATTAAGCGACTCTCATACCTCTCCTTCGCTTCCTAATATTATTCTTTCAGAAGCTACTCTTTCTCGCACTAGCAACAAATCAGTAAAATAATCCCGGTTTTTGTATTAAGTTGCGACTTTGTATAAAGCCTTCAGGATTGAGTATTTTTTATTCTCTAAAGTTACGCTGTAGTAAGGTACCAGTTTTGGAGAAAAGGCCATGATAAAGTCCGCAAACCTGGGAACATTTCCTGCCATGACATTCATATATTCAAAATTTCTGGACTGCAGGTCAAGAAATTCATTATAATAGAGAAGAGCATTGGACCCTCTCAGGCTAAAAGCCGGGTTCCTGGCAGAAGACCAGCCAACCGTGCTTTTCTTTCCGTATAGAGTCAGATGTGCTGCGACTGCTTCTCCTTCTGGAGTTTCGGATACAAGCATGTAACCGATATCTTTTTTCCAAATAAGGTCAAATACCCTTTCAAAGAATTTCCTGGGTAATGGTGGCTTCAGGTTCTGTTTCTCATATACTTTGGAAAGCAGATCATAATAAGTTTCAAGATCATTCCGTATCCTTGTCCTTAGTCCAGCCTCAGATGCAGATTTAAGATCCCTCCGGACCGTTCTTGAAATCTTATTCTCGACATTTTCGTTCAGGTCCAGATGGTGAGTATAATGAACCTTTGAGTCCCATCCATTCCAGGTAAAGGGCCTTATATCCTCAATCCCAGGAGAGAATTTCAGATGAATGCTATCAAAACCCTGGCTGCAAAGAAATTCTCTGAGGGCATTGAAGATTTCGCGAGTATCCTGCACTCTTTTGCTTGCTCTGGAACTGGAACTTTCTTTTATAAGGGGGCCACAATAGTCAGTCATATTGCAGGTTGAAGAGGCCATTTTCAAGATCCCTCTGAAATTCTTAATAAATATAGGGCATCCTCCAACAAGCTCGTCGTCTCTGAAGCAGCCAAAAATTTTGAGATCTCTGCAAAGGGTAGTCTTGCAAATCTCCAGCCACTCGCTGGTATGAAAGAGTGTACCAGGTTGAGCTGTTCTTACAATCAAATCCCATTCTTTGTATTCTGATGGCACTAATTCCCTAACTTCAATTTCATTCATTTTAAACCCAACATAAATAAACGATCATTCATATAGTCGTGAATTCAGGACTTAAGCAATTGAGTTGAGAAGTTAATCGCAGTGAGCCATAGATTATCTAATTTATATTTACGTAGCAAAGTCTATTGTACTCAAATGTGCCTCAATTGCGTAAGTCTAAATATGAAACTACTTCAATGGTGTTAATTTGGCTCAATAGTTTTTTCGTGTGCAGCCACCACATCACTGAGTTTCATAGTTATCTTACCATCCGAGAGTGTGTAAGGAATGCTCTCTTTTGGAAATGCTACACAGCCTCCCTCGATACCCTTGCCTGTTACAGCATCAAAAACAGTGCCGCAAGAATCGCACACAAGGGTGCCGTTTTTCAGGGAAAATCCTATGGAATTACACGGAGGGCACACATTGGATCTGACAAATAACTTATTATCAAACTGGTATGCCATGACTGAAAGTTCTCCGATATCGGTCTTCACTTTGAAATGAACATTTGTGTTATCATCTACAGACGTGGTTGGAATCGATACTTCGTCTGCGTTTACCTGGGCAGTGATCCAGGTTCCTTTTACAGAGTTTGCACTATCCTTAGAATCTGCTGAAGATCTGATTTCGGCGCATCCCGCTGCCACTAAGGATACTGCGATTACTAACAGAGCCAAACCTGCTAATTTTCGATTCATTTTTTTCACTCCGCGACATTCCCGTCTTTTAAGAATACAATACGATCAGAATACTCTGCAAGTTCCCTGTTATGGGTAACCATTATCACGGTCATTTCTCCAGCCAGAGATTTTAGCAAAGAAATTATCAGGGAACCAGTAGCTGCGTCAAGAGCTCCTGTAGGTTCATCTGCAAGCAAAATTTTGGGTTTCATGACAAGAGCTCTGGCAATTGCAACCCTTTGCTGTTCTCCCCCACTCAGTTCCACGGGCTTGTGGTGCATCCGGTGGCCCAGCCCTACCCGTTCCAGGGCAGCAGCTACCGCACCATCGTCTTTATCCCCTGCAAACACCAGAGGCAGAGCAACGTTTTCATAGGCTGTAAGCGAGGGAATAAGGTGGAACTGCTGGAATACAAACCCGACAGTCCTGCGCCTGAACTCTACAAGTTCTTTCTGGGATTTTTTTGTGATGTCAATAGCTTTGATGAGGATACTTCCATCGGTCGGCCTGTCCAGCATCCCTATAATATTCATGAGAGTGGTTTTTCCGGAGCCCGATTGCCCCATTATGGATACGAATTCTCCGTCCCTGACCTCCAAATTTATGCCGTGCAGAACTTCTACTTCATTCGAACCAAGCCTGTACTTTTTTGTAACATCTTTGACCTGTATAAGGTTGATAAGAGCTTCAGACACTTCTCAGCACCTCCGCAGGGTCAATTCCCAGAGCTCGCTTTGCAGGGATAACAGAAGCTACCATTCCAGTAAGTACACAGATACCTGCAACCAGGGGCAGAATCTCCCACATCGGTGGAGGCGTTACTGAAACCAGTAGAGGAGCGGCAAAAGTTGAAGCAACTGTTCCTATGGCAAAGCCGATACCTCCACCTATTACTCCGATAATTGCCCCTTCAAAAAGCAACATTGCCACTACCTGGGCGTTACTTGCACCCACTGCGCGCATAATGCCTATCTCTTTCAGTTTTTCATTTACCGATGCAAGCATTGTGGAAGCAACAGTTAATGTGCTCACGAGCAGGGTAATAATTGATACCGCCATTGCTGATGATTCGGTATGTTCGACCACTGCCATTTCGGTTTCTACAATCTGGCTCATTGATCTGGCTTCAAGTCCTGGGAACACCTCTTCAATCTGCCTGCTTATTTCTTCAACAGGACAATTATTACACAGTGCTCTTACCTCTAAACTGCTAACTTTCCCTTCTTTAGAAAGCAAATACTGGGATGTCGCAAGCGGAAGAATCACATATCCGTCTTCATTGCCGCCTGTACTCTCGATTACACCGGCGACTGCAGCATTAATCGACACATTACCTTGCCTGAGTATTATTGGCGAGCCTTCTTTCAGCCCCAGAGGACCGGCTATATCCGAACCGACCATTACTTCGGGCTTCTCAGGATTTCCTGCAGTCATCCAGTGCCCCTGGATTTTCCACCAGGGTTTGAGTGTTTTTTCTTTCTCAGGGTCCACACCCATTACGACCACAGAGGAATTGCCAAGTTCTGCGATCCCATACAATCTTGGTGCCACGACTGCCAGGTTGGTATTGTTTTTAATAGTGTGAATTTTGGGGATTTCTGATTCCTCAATATAGTTCTCTCCCGTAGATAGAGAACCAATAGACGTCGAACCAGCTACAAGAGGGATGGTTGTTACTTCAGGCCTGACAATGATATTTGCACCGAATTTATTCGATTCTTCATAAAGACCATCGGTTGCTGCGGAAAAAGTGGTAGTTACAGCCACGATAGCCGCAGCGGCTACTACGACACTTAACACTGCTAAACCAAGTTTTGTTTTCCTGCGGGATACGTCCTTTAAGACTAAACTATGTAAGCGCATTTAGAACCCTCAATATCGCCAGGTTCACCTTCTGGTAATTGTCGGTTTACCTTCGACTATTGCATTAAATGAATTTATTATACATTTGATGTAAAGATCTGAGCTTTACATTGAGTGTAGACATACATTAACTTTACGCCTGATGTAAACCGCATAAAAAGATGAGATTTTGACCGGGATTGACCGGAATTAACCGGGGCTGACTGAATTTTGACTGAAAACAGATGATCATAAGGCTTATATTTGTTTACAGCAGTTGTAAACGCATGGTGAAATTAGATAGAATAAACCTCTCCAATCAAGGCCTGACTAAATTTTTCAGCCCCATTGAAGCTCAGATTATGGAGGTTTTGTGGACAAATGAAAAATCAACCACACCAGAAATTACCGAAAAAACAGGTATTCCTTTATCGAGTGTGGCCGGGACACTGGACAGGCTTGTGAAAGCCGGTTTTGCAAAAAGAGACGTGGATAAAAGTGGCCAGCGGGTCAGGTATCTTTATTCTGCAACTGAGTCCATGGACAGCACGGCAAATACCATAACAAAAAAAGTGCTTGATAGCCTTGTAGATACCTTCGGCAAAGTGGCCGTTGAAAACTTCCACACCTACAATAAAAAGTGAGTCTTGAGAAATGGGTTCTTTCTGGACGGCGGGCATGTTTTCCATAACAAAAGAAGCTGAATGTTATGTTACATGTATCACCGACTCAGGCCTTTTACCAGTAATAGGGACACAGATATTTCTGGCTTTACTTCTTTTCGGGATTTACCTTAAGGCTAGAAAACCTGTTATCCGAATCTCTTCACTCATTGTTGCGCAGTTATCCATGCTTTCTGTTATCAGCACGGTTGTTGCTGCCATGCAATGCAGCCAGATGCTAACAATCACAATCTATACCGTCTACATTGTCCTTTCGACTGCAATAGTTATATTGCTGCCAAAGGTATACTACAGAATCCTGATCAAAAGGTACAGAGCCCAGCCAGTAACAGATATAATGGATTGGCCCCAGAAATTCGTAAATACCCTGGCTGAAAAAGTAGAGGTATATTATTATGATTCTGCAGTGCCGAGAGCCTTCGTTTCAGGAAAATGTATTTTTTTATCGCTGGGTATGCTTGAACTCATGGACGACCAGGAACTGAAAGCCGTACTAGCCCATGAAGTATGGCACAGTCGCCATAATAACAAAACTCCCTTGTTAAGACAACTGTCACTTATGACTTTTACAAAAAACCGTTCAGAAGGTGAACTCGAACTTCTTGCTGACGCTTTTGCAGGCAAAATTGCTGGAGAAGCAGCAATAGAATCTGCAAGGGTAAAACTTCAATAAAACCTGCTGCAAGGACAAAATAAGCTCAAATAATAGAGAAAAACGGTGTTTACTTTTAAGTATTTCTAAGTATAAACTCCGAAATTTAAACATTTTTGAGTTCCGGAATAACAGAACCTCTTCATTCATAGATTTTAATATTCAATTTCTTCTATTAATCGGGACTGATCACAACCTTTTTAAGATCACAATTGTTACTATTAATCAGTTCACGATTGTTAACATATCTATTATTATCAAGTATATTTAAGGTTTTATTGAAAGTTTTATAATTTAGTGATACACAAGAACCGTATTTAGCAAATACGCGCAGTATTCTGCTTCTTTGAAGGGCATAATTATGGATGCTGAAATTAATGCGACTATAAAGGCAGATTTGATAAGTATAGGAAGTGCTCAGGTCGACAGTTCTCTTCTTCCCGACCAGAATAAGAGTGTAGCTACAGCCGGGCCTGGAGCAGGCGGCTCCTCGGTTTTTCTAAGGTCAGGAAACAAACGGGTTAGGCTGACAATTAACGATTCTTCTCCTTTGCGTATAATGCCTGAAGATGAACGGGTGGTCGTTGTTAAAGGCGAAGAAGTGATTGCCAGGGGCGTACTTGAGCGCCCGCTCTGCCATTGTCCGGAGCAGGCATACATTACCCTGTCTGAAAAGTGCATATATGATTGCCAGTTCTGCCCGGTACCGAAAATGCAGGGAGGGATAAAAGACAGCGCAAAGGTTCACCAGATGGTTGCCGAAGCTTATGCTACAGGGGAGCTGAAAGCGATTTCCCTTACAAGCGGTGTAGCGGTTTCGCCAGAAAAAGAGGTCAGGAGAGCTGCAGAAATTATAAAACAGCTTACACTTGAGTACGACCTTCCGATAGGTGTCTCGGTATATCCCACGAAAAACTCATCCGAAGAACTTTATTCGGCAGGTGCATGCGAGATAAAGTACAATGTAGAGACTATGGACCCTGTACTTTTCCGCCGCTTCTGTCCGGACCTTTCACTCTACTCGGTTCTTGATTCGCTCGATACGGCAGTAAACATTTTCGGCCGAAATCGTGTTTCTTCAAATTTCATAATCGGCCTTGGGGAAAGCGACGAAATAGTCCAGAAAGGTATCAAGCAGCTTACTGAGCGGTGTATAATTCCTATTCTCAGGCCTATATCCCCTCATCCTCTAAGAAAAGATGTAAGAAATATTACCAGGCCAGATGCAGCACGGCTTTTAAAGCTTGGCAATATGCTGAGGGACATGCTTGACCGCAATTCACTCTGTGCAGACAAATCGCGCACAATGTGCCTGCTCTGCACAGGTTGCGACCTTACACCCCATAGAGATCTTTAAAACTTTACTGCTTCAGTTCTACTGATGTGCTGTACTGATAGCGTACTTATATTAATAAAACGGTCTCTGTAACTCTTTAAAGAGTCTTACAACTTCAGGTTAGTTTACTCTGTCTTGTTTTTCCTCTTTTATTGATATTTTAACCTTATTGGGAAAATTTTTGATTACAAATTGACCAATAAGGTTAAAATTGTCCATTTTACGGAAAGCCTTATAAAAACCGAATCTGAACAATTGAGTATATGGCACAAGAATTCACTCTTACTATTCAAGCTGGAAAAAATAGGTTTGGAAAGCCGGAAGGATTTGACAGTATAGAAATAAGGCCAGGGGATACCCTGTCGATAGTAGGTCCTACGGGCTCGGGAAAATCTGCTTTAATCAATGATATTGAAACCCTTGCACAGGGAGACAGTGTAACAGGCAGGCGGATCCTTATCAATGGTGAGGAGCCTCCCGAAGCGTTTGTACGGGAACCGGCCTTCAAACCAATTGCCCTAATAACCCAGAATACGCGCTGTCTGGCAGACCTTTCGGTCGAAGAATTCCTGCTCATGCATATAAGGGCACGGAGGCCTGGCAGGGAAGATCTGCTCGATGAGACAATAAATCTTGCAAACACCTTTACAGGGGAAGAGATCAGCTTTAAAAGCCGGATGAGTGGTTTATCCGGGGGCCAGACCCGGTCTCTTATGATCGCAGATGCTCTTGTAATCGGCGACACTCCTATACTTCTGCTTGATGAGATCGAAAATGCAGGGATTTTTAAAAACCGTGTAATCGAGTCGCTTCAGGGAGGAAACAAGGCTGTTATCCTTGTAACACACGACCCTTACCTGGCTCTTACAGCTGGCAGGCGGATAGTTATGAGGCATGGTGGAGTTTCTTCTGTGATCGAACCGACAGGGCAGGAGCAGGACCTTATTGAAGACCTGGCCTTGATTGAAGACAGGCTCCACCAGCTTAGAGAAAAACTCAGACTGGGAGCTTCTTTTTCCTCAGGCTCTTCGTCCGGTCCTTCAGAAATCTTAATGGCTGCAGTTGACAGGGTGTGATTTGCATATGAAGCTTCTCATAATTGCAGGTCCCCCCAGCGGAGGAAAAACTGCTGTAATCCGCCAGATTATAAAGAATCTGCCTGAAGGGTCACTTCCTGCCTTTCTCAAGATTGACGTCGTGCATGCAACAGAAGATAAGGAACTTGCAGAAGAGTTTGGCATTCCTGTCAAAAAAGTGTATTCAGGAGATGTATGCCCTGACCATATGGGAATTCTTGTCCTTGACGATGCACTGCGCTGGGCTGAGAGCCTTTCAAGAAATATCCTGATTATCGAAAGTGCAGGGCTCTGCCTCAGGTGTACTCCTTACACAACATCCTCCCTTGGAATTGCAGTTGTCAGCTCGATCTCAGGGACAAATTCTCCTTTCAAAATGGCACCTCTGCTCGCTCTTGCAGATGTGGCGGTTGTTACGAAAACTGACCTTGTTTCGCAGGCAGAAAAAGAGGTCTTCAGGGAAAGCATCCGAAAAGTCGTCCCTAATATTGACATTGTAGAGACAAATGCAATTCAGGGTACTGGCCTCAGGTACCTGATTCGAAGAATTGTCAATCAGCCGGAAATAGGGCCTGACCCAATAGTCCTTAGAGGTGCCCCTCCTCTTGGCGTCTGTACGGTATGTATCGGGAAAAAAGATATCGGGTGGAAAAACCACTTTGGAATCATCCGTCCGCTGGATATGACAGAGCCCATGTACAGAGGTGACTGATTGTGATCGAATGGAATCCCCCAGGTAAAAACTGTGGTGCTTGCGGTTCTCAGACCTGTTCAGACTTTGTTTCCAGGCTTGAAGCTGGATCAGCAGAAGTAGATCTGTGTCCGTTTTACAGTACAGAGAATACCCTGCACCCGATAAAAATCGTAAGCCGGGAAAGTATACCGCTTCAGGTAAGAAACGCTACTTACTCTGGCACAGATGTAGCTGGGAAAGAATACGACTTCGTCCTTCTTCCTTTCCCTGGGGAGCCTTCGGCACGCAAATTCATAGTGCCTTTCAGGGCCGATCTCGTGGAAAAATGGAACATTAAAAAAGGAGACCTCGTAACTGGCCGCCCGGCAGGGCCTGGATGCCCTCTTTATCATGCTTTAAGAGTTTTGAGTGCAAACCCCATCACGGGTGTACTTGAGTGCCATACGGTAGGCCCGATGGCTGCAAGAAAAGAAGATGCCCACGATGTCCAGGCATACCATGTACATGCTTTCGAAGGAATTGCAAATGTTATAAAGAAGCCACCTGTCCTTGGAACCCGGCAATATTTCCTTCCCGGCAACTGCATGATTGATCTTGCACACACTGCCCTTGTAAACATGATTTTTCAGAAGCCTTTTGGAACTCATGTCCGGCTTGAGGATATCCGGATACTATGACGAGTATTGAAGAGATTGGAATAGCGTACAACTACTGAAGAGACACAATCTATGAAAACTATTGAAGAGATAAATGAGAAGATTGCTTCCAGAAAAGCGATAATCCTGACTGCGGCCGAATTAAAATCCATGGTCTGTGACGGGAAAGAGGTAACCGTTGATGATGTGGATGTGGTCACGACCGGGACATTTGGCGTAATGTCCGGAACGATGGCAGTCATGATGGTGCCAGTAGCCGGAAAATGCAGTTTTGAAAGGGCGGATGCTATCTGGCTAAATGGTGTTCCTGCCCAACCGGGTCCCTGTCCGAACGAAAGGCTCGGGGTTGTGGACCTTGTGATAAACGGAACTGCGCATGTCGATGATCGGTATGGTGGAGGACACCTTTTCCGAGACCTTGTAAAGGGGAAAGCGGTTGATGTGCTCGTGGAAGCTCACGGCAGGAGATATGAGAACCAGGTTACACTTGACGAGATCGAATTTGCCCGAATTATCACCACAAGGCTTGCGTTTAAAAATTACCATGCCCTGATAAACCCCACCTCCACTACGATTAGCTCTATCTTCTCTGTAACAGGCCTGACAGGTCCTTTTACGGAGACAACAGTATCAGGGTGCGGCGAAATAAACCCACTGCAGAACGACCCCTCTCACAGGTCAATAGGTGTGGGCACAAGGGTTCTTTTAAATGGCGCACCCGGTTATATAATGGGAAAAGGCACCAGGGCCAGTCCTGATAAGCCGAACGTCTCAGCCTACGCGGACATGAAGGGTATGGACCCGACCATGATGGGCGGGATGAGGACCTCACATGGACCTGAATGCCTGACTTCACTTGCAGTCCCTATCCCTGTCCTTGATGAAGAGATTCTTTCGGGATTAAAAATCCTGGATGAGAATGTCCCGTTACCCGTATCAGACATAAACGGGCGTACTGCACATGCAAAAGTGAATTACGGGCATATATGGAGAGGCACTGATAAAGTTATCCGAGTTGAGAAAGAAAGATGTCTGCACCATCCGGACTGTGCTGCAATGCGTACCTGTCCCACAGAAGCGATTTCAAATAATTTCGTTATTAACAGAGACCTCTGTATTAACTGCGGAACCTGTACACTGCAATGCTCTGAAGGAGTATTTCGTGCAAGGCTTGGGTCCATAGAACTGGCTGAAGGAACTATCCCTGTATCCCTGAGGCAGTCTGACAGGGCAAGGGCGGAAAGGCTCTGTACAATGCTTAAGAGCAGTATCCTTAAGCAGGAGTTCGTGCCTACGAAAATGCTGGAACCGCTATAATGAATTCCAGATTAATGAATTTACTCTTGAGCCGCAGACTGGTATCACGTCAGCCATACAATGTTGCAGAAAGCTGCTGCTGATATTTCCAGAATCATCTTCAGGTAAAACAATCCCTTTTACCCGATGGCCTGTGAAGTTTTTTGAGTCACAATTCGCCTGAAAAAAGGGGTTTAAATATTAACAAGTATAATTATGAATTGCAAGTTCACAATTGTGAATCAACTGATGCCAGAGAATTATGACTCATAACCAGCTCTGTTCTCTCAGGCGGTAATTCATAATTTGGACAAGGCAACTGCCTGGGCAGCAGAACAGCTACACAAGGACTGCATATTCGTTTAGCCCCTCTGATCCTGGATTGCTTACTAGATTGCTTAGAAGTGAAGAAGTGAAAAAACTTAAGGGATTATTATCCTGAAAGGAGGTTCAAATAAGAAGGTAAATATTAATAGCAAATCGTGACATCACAGCTGAGAACTTTGTGTTGCCCAGTTTCCAAGGTGGCTTACTCAACAGGCATGTGGACTTCTGTTGTAGACGAACAGAAAACTTCTAACTCTCTAAAAAGTAAATTCCACTACAACGTCTATTGCACGTGATTTTGTGCCTCAAGTGTGTAAGTCCTATTTAAGAGATCTGTTTATTTCCTTCTTGCAATAGCTGTACATAATGCTCTTTCTAAAGCAGTTGGAAGTTGTGGGGATAAAAAATAAGGGCATTACCAAAACTTCCACAAGAGCTTACGTTTTTTCCTCAGTATCAATAATTAACCTGTTATCCTTGATTAAGCTGTCAATATCTATTTTAACTTCACTAAAAAAACATTTTTTGCAGACAGCGCACCATATTGCTCTCTCTTCTTCAAGGAGTCTTCCAGATTTGGAATGGTGCATGGAATACAAGGAATAACTATCCTTAGATAATGATACATATAAACCAGTTATAATTAAAAACCCAACTAAGATATTATTAATGGAATGCGCTGTAATTAGCAATATGATAAAGAGAGCAAATATTAAAACTAAATGAAAATTATATATAAAGCGATAAAACCAACCATGCGTGTATATATGGTCATCTTTTGTCGCAATTTTTAAAAAGCTTGGAATATTTTTTGAATTTGCTTTTTTCCACTTTCTGTAACATCTCAGAGAGTTTTCCCATCCTATCCAAGCAGGTGCTAAGTCACCCTCGTGAAAAAGTTGAATGTATGCGACAATCTGTGCATCACTGCCGATTCTTTGCGAGATAAAAGCCAGATTATAGTAAAGTACAAGAATAAGAAAGAGAAAGCCAGTTAGTTTTTGTATCGATTGTGATAGATCACTTCCAGATTCAAAGATTTGGTTTTGTATTAAGTAATGAGTAGCAATAATAACAACGCTGATTATTAATAAAGGTCTTTCAAAAACATATTCTCGATTCTTTAGATGTTCGTCATGCAGATATCGGTACTCCTCGGTTCTAATTTCTTCATTCATATTGACAATTTATCCTGCAGTCTATTTAACAATTTACCAAAATTTCCAAAACTGCTTTTTCTTTTCTCCAGGCGCTTCTATTGCCTTCTGGTTAATCAAGCTCTAAATGCAGCGTGTAATTATTATGCATGGCCTTAAGGTTCTCTTCTCTCTGGCTGGCCTTCTCAAGGTCTGCAAATTTGGTAAGTTTGAAAAACTCTATATCGTAACAATAACTGAAATTAATATAAAATTTTGTTGATAAATAGGAATTTGCTTTTTTAAAATTATATCTTCGTAACTATCAAAACCCTCTTATTGAAATTCTCCATTATTTGTAAATGTGTATTTTATCTACATGGAGGATAAATTATGAAAGCCAGATTTTTATGCTCGATAACTCTAGCTATACTTTTTTTCTCAGTAGGCGCTTCGGCTACTCCTGATTTTTATGCTACGAGCTCACAACACGGTCTAGTAATGGATAACGTTTCAGTAACAGATACTGCAACAAACGAAGTAATTGCCAGTGTGGATGCTGGCAACGTTCCTGAACTTACTCCTCCTGTTGTGAGGTATTCAGCAAACCCACGCTACGGAGAAGCACCATTAACTGTCACATTCAAGGATAATAGCACAGGCTCTCCTTACGCTTGGAATTGGAATTTTGGGGATGGAACTTTTTCAACTATCCAGAATCCAAAACATACATACTCACAGGCAGGGAATTACTCTGTTACATTGACGGTCACAAATACATCAGGGAGCAATTCTTTTAAAAAGGCGAAGTACATTCAGGTGATTTAATACAATGCTATGTCCATACTCTA
>CAYSZA010000062.1:0-12440 GCA_964435275.1 uncultured Methanosarcinales archaeon
TGCATTAGCCTATCCTAATTGTGCGATTAAGTTTAATTTTAAGACACGCTCTTAGACCTTGGGACTAATTTAATTAATTCTATATCTGAAGTCTATCTATTCTTTTAGAAGTTTTATATTCAGGCAAGAGTGTCTTTTAGATTTTTCGCTACATTATATCAGATTTTTAATGAGATCTCTGATTGCGTCAAAGCTAACTGCTTTCTATACCCTGCGTTTTTTAGTGTTATTCCTCTGCTTTTTAGTAAATTGTGTCTGAAGCTTACTAAACTTCTTCTAAAATTTACCCAAAAACAAAGGCTTTTATCCCTTGTAGAAATTTCTTATTGGGGTTAGTTGGAGCCTGGTTCTTATTGAATGAACGCTATCGAAATGAACTTAAAGTTAACACTGAATATATACGGTATCTTAAAACATTCGAATCCAGAACAAAGGGTATTTTGTATGAATGAGAATATTATACTATAGTTATAAATAGAACCTTTACGGAGAGATTAAAGCCTGAGTAAGATAGCCAGCGTTCGAAAGGATTTAAATATCAGGCTCTGGATAGTGAGCTGGGTCGAATCGTAAGAAAAGCCTTCGTAAGGCTATTTTCGTAACTTTCTTCAATAAAAAATATTAAAAACGAAATTCTTTTTAAGGTGATATGGTGTCATATCAAAAGTTTGCAAAGGATGTTGGCTTTATCGGAACAGTTCAGGTACTTACAAGCCTTGGCACTTTCTTTCTGCTTCCGATAATCACAAAAACCCTTGGAACATATGATTATGGGCTATGGGCCCAGATCAATATCACTGTATCCCTTATCTCTCCCCTTGCACTTATGGGTCTTTCTATGGGTTTTGTCCGATTTTTATCTTCTGAAACGGAGACCAGAATAATAAGGGAAGCAGTATATTCAATTCTCTTTTTTGTGACAGTATCGGGCCTTCTGGCCTCATTCTTGCTTTATACGTTTGCAGAACCTCTTGCAACCTTCGGTTTCAAAGATCCTGAAGCAACTTACTTTGTCAAGGCGGGCTCCTTCTTGATTCTCCTGAACTTAATCGAGTCAATATCTCTTTTTTATTTCAGGGTCTTCAGGCAGATCAAGAAGTTTTCTTACTTAACCCTTTTTGAAACGTTCGGAAAACTATTTTTCATTCTCATTCTACTCAAGATGGGATACGGGCTTCTTGGTGTAATCGCGGCTACCTTAGTTGTACAGGGATCCATTTTTTTAATCGCTCTCGTGATTATTATATCGCAGATAGGATTCGTTATTCCTCGGTTTACGTACATAAAAGATTATTTGCAATTTTCTTTACCGCTAACTCCCACTGCACTTATAAGATGGATTACAGAATCGAGTGACAGATATCTGGTTACTTATTTTCTGGGCCTTAGGAGTGTGGGTGTATATTCGGCAGCCTGTTCAATTGGCAACCTTATACAGCTTTTTGTAAGCCCTCTTCAACTCATTCTCCTTCCCGAGCTCTCAAAGCTGTTTGATGAAAATAAAATGGATGAAGTAAGAATTTATATGTCTCATTCTCTGAGATATTTCCTTCTTATTTCAATTCCTGCAGTTTTTGGACTTTCAGCCCTTGCAAAACCTTTGCTTGGAATCCTTACCACTGAGGATTTTCTTTCGGGCTGGGTTGTAATCCCTATTATCGCTTTTTCCGGCCTTCTGGCAGGAATTTTCCAGATATTTGTCAATACAATGTTCCTTGTCAAGCAAACGAAAACTACGACCTACATCAATATTATTGCAGCAGCTTCGAATGTATTGATCAACATTCTGCTTATACCAACTATAGGAATTGTCGGGGCCTCACTGTCAACCTTATTTTCTTACTTTTTAATGGCTGTGCTTTGCATGCATATATCCTTAAAACACTTTAAACTTGATTTCTATTTCCACGATATTGCAAAAAGCATTTTGTCCTCGATAGCTATGTATCTATTTGTTTCTCACTTTGCTATCTCAAGCATTTTTGAGCTTTTCGAGATTGCAGGCATGGGTGTACTTATCTATCTGGTTGTAATGTTCCTGGTGGGCGGATTCAGCGACCACGAGTTGTCTTTAATACGAAGATATTTATTCAAAGTCGAAAACGAAGTGAAACAATAATTTATCTACAGTTTTTAAGAGACTGGAATGATGTTATTCTACCAGCTTTTCTCCAAGTAATGCCCTTGCCGTTTCCCTTACACTTCTCTCCGAGGTATATATCGGTTCCCACCCCAAACTCTTCATCTTCTCAATTCCCAGCCTCATCCTTGGCACATCGCCTTTCCAGCCCCTACTACCACCGGTATAGATAAATTCGACATTAGAAAGCCCCATTTCTTCCATAACAATTTTTCCTATCTCTGTAGCACTGATAGTATCCTCAGAGCCTATATTGAAGATATTTACCTTTTCTTCGCTTTTCTCTATTAAATACAATATTGCATCAACACATTCCGATACGTGAAGATAGGATTTTTCCTGCTTGCCATCTCCCAGGATCTCCAGCAGAGTAGGGTCTTTCCCCAACTTTTTTATGAAGTCGACGGTAATTCCATGTGTACTGTGTGGGCCAACAATATTTGCAAAGCGAAATATCCAGGCTTGCATGTCGAAGGTATGAGAATATGAAGTTATAAGGGCTTCACATGCCAGCTTGGAGGCGCCGTAAAGAGATATCGGAATAAGGGGGCCGTAATCTTCCGGAGTAGGCATAATGCTTGCTTCCCCATAAACTGTCGAGGTAGAGGTAAACGCGATTTTTTTAGTATTGTCTTTCCTCATAGCTTCCAGAAGATTGTAAGTCGCCAAAACATTCTGGTCCAGATGAACTCTGGTATCCGAAGCTCCGAGCCTGACATCAGGGTTTGCAGCAACATGACAAATAAGGTCAATGTCCTTACAGGCCTTCTCTATAGCTTTCTGGTCAAGAAGATCTCCCTCTATCAGGGTAAAGTCCGGGTTTTCAAGATGGCTTTCTATAAATTTTATTTTTCCTGAGCTCAGGTTATCAAAAACAGTAACTCTACTTCCTTTTTCTACGAAGTGATCTACCAGGTGGCTTCCTATAAAGCCAGCTCCTCCTGTCACAAGTATTTTATTCTTTGCAAACATTGAAAATTCTCCAGATAATCATATTTACATACTGATAATTTATACTGTCTTGAAGTAATCAAATACGCTTTTACTACATTCTTTATATTAGGTTATAAATAATGAGGGAAAATTAAAGACGTTGTGTATGAAAAGTAATTTAACACAACTTTAAGAATAATCTTTTCACAAAATTTCTTTTTATCGGAGGGTTTACTTTGACTGTTAAAAAAGCACTTATTCCGGCGGCCGGCCTTGGGACTCGCTTCCTGCCTGCTACCAAGTCAATGCCAAAAGAGATGCTTCCTATCATTGACACACCTGTGATCCAGTACGTTGTAGAGGAAGCCATTGCGTCGGGAATTGAGGATATCATCATTATCACAGGCAGGGGCAAACGGGCAATTGAAGATTATTTCGATGATTCTCCTGAACTCGAGATGCATCTTGCAAAAAAGCATAATAATGAGCTTCTTAAGTTAGTCAGGGATGTTTCCTCCCTTGTGGATATTCACTACATTCGCCAGAAAGAGCCCAATGGGCTTGGAGATGCAGTCCTCAGGGCAGAAAATCATATTGGAAACGAGCCTTTTGCAGTGCTTCTTGGTGATGATATTATCGTAAACAACAAGCCCTGCACTGCTCAGCTCATTGAAAATTTTGAAAAATATGGTAGATCCACGTTAGCAGTGGAAGAGGTTCCTTATGAGAAACTGAGCAGCTATGGGATTATAAAAGGAAAGCCACTTAACGATTCTCTTTATGTACTGGAAGATATTGTCGAAAAGCCGTCGCCTGAGAATGCTCCCTCAAATATAGGTGCTATAGGCCGCTACGTTTTCACTCCTGAAATCTTTGACTGTATAAAAGAAGCTGGGACCGGTGTGGGAAATGAAATCCAGCTGACTGATGGAATCAGACTTCTTAACCGCACTCAAACAATCTACGCTTGCAGGTTCAAAGGAAAAAGGTTCGATACCGGTGACAGGCTTGGGTATGTAAAATCGATAGTGGACTTTGCCCTCAAAAACGAGAGCCTCAGAGAGGATATACTTGAGTACCTGATAGAAATCCTATCATCAGAAAATAACACTCCCGAAAACACCAGAAAGGACGCTTCAAACGATACCTCAGAAAACAGGTTCGATAAGTAAGAGTTAGAGGTCAGCAAAGTTAAGCTGTGTAAACTCGGATGAAAAAGGGAAATAGTTCCTGCTGGTTTTACCAGCAGAGTCCCTCATAATCCACATTTTTCGCTTTAATTACCCGCCTTCCGTCGATTACTATCTTTTCTTTCATGGCTTCAAACTCAGAGTCAAGCTGCTTGAATTCATCCCATTCTGTCATTACAAGGCAGGCATCAGCACCTTCAAGAGCATCTCTGGCTTTCCCGAAGTATTCAATTGTCGGAAAGATCCGTCTCATGTTCTCGGTTGCCATAGGGTCATAAGCCGAAACCTTTGCTCCAAGCCTGAGAAGCTCAGCAATTACAGGGATAGCTCTGGACTCCCTTATGTCATCTGTTTCGTTTTTAAAGGCAAGACCAAGGACTGCAATCTTCTTGCCATCAAGGTTTCCTATTTTTCTCTGGAGGATTTCGGTCATCAGAATCGGCTGTTTTTCGTTTACCCTGATTACGGATTCAAGAAGCACTGGAGAATATCCTATCTCTTTTGCCTTTCCTATAAGTGCCTTTACATCTTTTGGGAAACAGGACCCTCCAAATCCTGCTCCTGAGTTCAAAAACTTCGGAGAGATCCTGGAATCCTTGCCTACTGCTTCCATAACCTCATAGGTATCGATTTTTAGCCTCTTACAAATATTTCCAATCTCATTGGAAAAGGATATCTTGGTTGCAAGAAGGGAGTTATTTGCGTATTTGATCATCTCTGCTGTTGATGGACTCGTGCGTGTAATTTCACATTTAAACATTCGGTAAAGTTCAGAGACAAGGTCTCCTGATTTCTGATCAATCGCTCCAATAACTATTTTATCAGGATGCATGAAGTCGTAGACAGCTTTCCCTTCCCTGAGGAACTCTGGATTCATTGCAACTCCGAAATCTTTTCCGGCTACCTTTCCTGATGTCTCTTCAAGAACAGGAAGGACAAACTTTTCTGTTGTTTCAGGTACAACTGTGCTTTTAACAACTACTACATGGTACCCCTCCTTTTTTGCCAGGACTGCTCCTATGCTTGCTGCCGCAGCACGGACAATCGAAAGATCTATGTCTCCGTTTTCCGCTGAAGGAGTTCCTACACAGATAAAGGAAATGTCCGTCTTTCTGATTGCAGACTCATAATCAGTGGTTGCAGTGAGTTTTTTTCCGGCGTGTTTTTGCAGAATTTCTCCAAGTCCCTCTTCGTAGATCGGAGGAATACCTTTATTTATCTGATCCATTTTTTTCTTGTCAATATCTACACAGACTACCTCATGCCCTACTTCTGCGAAACATGCGGCTGTGACCGAACCCACATATCCTGAACCTATAACGGAAATTTTCATAAATTGAACCTCTTTATTGAAATCTGGAGAGGTAATCAATTCCAATTCTTATTTATTTTTTGATTGGTAATCTTCTAAGTTTTCTCTGGAAATTGCCAATTTATCACGTTTTATACAGTAAATCCTATCATCTCTGTTCATATCTTTATATAGTTTAGAGGTTTATATCTCATAGTTAGGGTTTAGTATGTGTTCTGACAATTCCTTTACAGAGATTTTGGGGGATTTATAATAATTTCAATATTTGACACAAGTATAGAGTTTGCTGCGGCGAGTTCCCTTCCAAATTTAGGCACCTGTTTTCTCTCGACAGATTTTGGAATCCCTGAATATTACAAGATAACAGTAATTGGGCTAATCGCTCTTGTGGGTATGAAGGAAATGCTGCTGACCTCCAGAGAGGAAGACCAGTTTTCTTTAGATTCAATGGATATGGGAATCTACCCTCTGATAATATGCTTTATTGCCAGTTTCCTCTTTGCAGGCTTGGAAATAATTTTTACAAGGTAATCTCCCTTCAATTAACAAGTTTCTTTACACAGAAATTCTTTTTCTTTTCTTCATAGGTGTATCTTTCCTGTCAAAATGTCAAAGGGTTGCTAATACTTATTTTTTTATTCCTGAGAATAATACCGCCTATAATTTCACGTACTGAGAATTTTAGTTATCTTAGTTCAGTAACTTAGTTTCCATAATTATTTATTCTTGAGCTATTTATCTTCTATTCATAATGTTGTTTGTTAGTGCCTATAACTGAAGAAAAAAATTAAGCTTAGTAAGGGTGCTATTAATGGGAATGGGGGGAGTTCCAGCCGCTGGACCAGAATAGTAACTGTCTGTTAGGTAGAGTGAGGTATGAGAAGTCTATCTGACAGAAAGGTTGGAAATTGGGGTTGAGTGAAAAACTAGGATTCAACTGCACATTTGTCTAAGTAGAGGCAGGAAGACTTCCTGATCTGTTAATATTGATTCATATCATACGTTTCAAATGGAATTTGAAAAATATTCTAGCCCTTAGTTTGTAATCTGAACCTTGGTATGGACAGACTGCCTCGGGCATAGAATCACAGGAAATATTATTTGGGGAGTGAAAAAGTTGAGAGTTCTTGTTGATATAGGGCATCCAGCCCATGTTCATTTTTTTAAAAATACTATCTGGAGTCTTGAGAAAAAAGGACATCAAGTAATGGTAGTCTCGAGAGATAAGGATGTAGTGATAGAGCTCTTGAACGCCTACGGAATTCCACATACGATTTTGAGCAAAGTAAAACCAGGAAAGAGTAATTTGCTTGAAGAATGGTTTATAAGAGAGTTTAAAACACTTAAGATTGCCCAGCAATTTGATCCTGACCTTATCATGGGTATCCTTTCTCCAGTTGTGGCTCAGATAGCCTGGATAACGCGAAAAAAATCCATAATTTTTAACGACACCGAACATGCAGTACTGGCCCAGAAGCTAACCTACCCTTTCTGTGATATAATCTGTACTCCTTCGTGCTATCTAAAAAACGAAGGGCGAAAACAGATAAGGTACAGTGGCTATCATGAACTGGCTTACCTTCACCCCTCTTATTTTACTCCCCGTCCTGAGGTTCTGAAGGACCTCGGGGTACAGGAGGGTGAGCCTTTCACAATCCTTCGCTTCGTTTCATGGGGTGCGCACCATGATGTAGGCCAGCATGGAATCAAAAATAAAATAACACTTGTCCAGGAAGTCGAAAAATTCGGTAAAGTATTCATAACCTCAGAAGGCCCACTGGCAAAAGAGTTTGAAAGGTATCGAATTCGAGTCTCTCCCGAAAAAATTCATCACTTGCTCTATTATGCCACTCTGTATGTGGGAGAAGGAGCAACTATGGCTGTTGAAAGTGCAATCCTGGGAACTCCTTCAATCTATATTTCCAGTCTTGTGGGAACTATGGGCAACTTTTCCGAACTCGAGACTAAATATGGTTTGCTTTTTAATTATAGTGATTCGGAGTCTGCCCTGTCAAAGGCCATAGAACTTCTCAAGGACTCGGAACTTAAGAAAACCTGGGGTCTGAAAAGAGCTGCTCTTCTCAGTGACAAGATCAATGTGACTGAGTTCATGGTCAAACTCATAGAAAGCCTTCCTGAGAAAAAATCTGGATTTTCTTCATATTCAGTTTCGGATGAGCTCTATGCATGAACTACTGATGCAAAACCAGGATATATGGGATCTATTCACCCGAAAAGAAGAATATTCTCCTGAAAAGCTGGATGAGCACCAGCGTTTTCTTTTTTCTGAGAAAGATCTTCGAAATGTTTCTGAGCCTGAAGTTTCCAGATATCTTATGGACCATGGGATGCAGGTTGAATTTCCTGAAAATAAATCATTTGCCGTTTGTTTGACTCATGATGTGGACGACATTTATCCACCTCTTTCCCATAGCTTATTGTCATCAGCTTACTGCCTTAGACAGTTGGATCTCAAGGATTCTGTAGGCCAGTTACTGTGGAGATTGAAAGGAATGGACTACTCCCCTTACCTTAATTTCTCTAAAATTATGGATATTGAAGCCAGCTTTGGAGCAAAATCCACTTTTTACTTCATTACTGCAGATGACGATCCAATACGGTTCAGGTATAACATAGAGGACATAAAGTATCACCTGAGAGAAGTTTCAGATAGAGGATGGGAAGTTGGGCTCCATGGAGGCTACTACTCATATGAGAATCCAGAAAAAATAAAAAAAGAAAAAGAAAGACTTGAGGCGGTTCTTGGAAAAGAAGTCATAGGTTTTCGCAACCATTATCTCAGGTTTAAAACTCCGAAAACCTGGGAAATACTTGCAGACGTCGGTTTCAGTTATGATTCAACTTTCGGACACAGGTACTCAGTTGGCTTCAGGAATGGAATGTGTCACCCTTTCAATCCATATAACCTTAACACGGGAAAAGAAATCGATATCCTCGAAGTTCCACTTGTCGTAATGGATGTTGCACTTTTTGCTACTTCAAAATCTTTTGAGGAAGCCTGGAAGCGAACAAAAAATCTGATTGATACTACGGCAAGCCTTAGCGGTGTCATTACCATTCTATGGCACAATTTCGTATTCGGTTGCAATTTCCGAAAAGATTGGATCAGGTTGTATGAAAAGGTGCTTCGGTACTGCTCCGGAAGAGGAGCTTGGATGACAAGTGGGGAGGAAATTTACAGGTGGTGGGTAGATGGGATTTGATTTGAAAAAAAAGTATCTGCTGGTTACACCTGCAAAGAATGAAGAGCAGAATCTACCTGAAGTCTCGAAGTCCGTAACAGGACAGAAATTAAAACCTGAATTATGGATTGTAGTCGATGACGGGAGTACGGACGGGACACCGTGCATTCTCGAAAACCTGCAGGCAACCTGCTCCTGGATTCGGAGCATAAGACTGCCTCCAAGACCAAGAGATATTACTTTTCACTATAGTTACGTCTGCAAACAGGGCTTTGATTTTGCGCTTGAATACTGCATGAGGAATGATATACAGTTCGAATATGTAGCCCTTCTTGATGCCGATACTGTTCTGGAAGAGGACTATTTTGGAAAGCTTCTGGCTGAATTCGAGAAGGATAATTCACTTGGAATTGTAAGTGGTGGAATCTATTATGAGACTGACGGAAAACTTTCCCGGGAAGTCACTACCAAGATTCTTCCTCGTGGCACGGGAAGAATCTGGAAAAAAGAATGCTTTCTTGAAACTGGCGGCTACCAGGTGGAACCATCTCCAGATTCGATTTCTAATATAAAGGCTCTCATGCGAGGCTGGCGGCTCATGCAATATGCTGATATTGTTCAGATTCAGAAGCGTAAAACGAGTGCAGCAAATGGACTCTGGAGTGGATATACCAAAAACGGGTGGATGGCTTATTATCTTGGGAAGAATCCTTTCATTGCCCTCGCAAACGTGCTTTATTATTCCGCGAAATCCCCTTACTACACAGGTGCTGCTTACGGCTGGGGATACTTTGGTTCAGCAATCAGGAGGGAGAAGAAAATCCAGGACCCTGAAATTAGGGCTTACTATAGGAATCAGGGGCTTGCAGGCCTGCTATCCCATATCTTAGGAACTCTTGGCCGGAATTCAAGAGATATGCGGAAGGGAGAGCAGTGAATAGTAGCAGCGTTTCGAAAAAACAGTTTGCTTACAGGTGATAATTTGAAGATACTTTTTCTGGACATGGTAAGGCCCCTTTCTCTTGCCGATGGCTCACTTATCCACAGATACGAGCTTGTGAGCAATCTTGCCAGATTTGACAATGAAATCCATATATTTGCTGCTGGCAGAACCTCTCTTTCGAGTTTAGCTAATGTTTACATCCATTATATCCCCCCTGGGAACCTTCTTTCACTTACTGTCAATTATTTTAACAGTGCCATTCGCCTTATGGGCTCCGAAACTTTTGATGTGTTGTATACCCGCAATCCTAATTTTGGTTTTCTTGCCGGATTCCTCTGTAAAAGTAGATGCAGAAAAATGGTTTATGAATTGAACGGAATTCCTGAGGACGAAAAGAACCTCATCAGGGCAAAATCTGAAGGGGGAAAATTTTCGCAGTTAGAGAAAAAAAGTAGTTTCTCAAACCGATATTTCTCTGCACATGCCATACTCAAACTGTTTATCCTCAAAAAAGCCCTCGGATTTTCAGACAAAATTATTGCTGTGACTCCCGGAATAAAAGCGAATCTTGAGAAGGCCTATAACATCTCTGGAGAAAAAATAGTCGTGGTTTCCAATGGGGCAAATACTTCCCTTTTCAAGCCGCTGGAACAGGAAACCTGCAGAAGAGAAATCGGCCTTGATACTGGAATTCCCTGTGTATGCTTTGTGGGAAACCTTGCTCCCTGGCAGGGGGTCGAGTACCTGGTAAAGGCAGCCCCGTCTATACTTTCCAGATTTCCTGACTGCCACTTTTTGATTGTCGGAGACGGGGTTATGAGAAACGAGCTTTTCAAGCTCTGCAGGGAACTAGGAGTTGAGGATAGTTTCACTTTTACAGGTGTAATTGCCTACGATCGTGTGCCTCTGTATATCAATGCGAGTGATACCTGTACCGCTCCCTTTATATTTGCCAGAAACGCAAAGATAGGCCTGTCTCCTTTGAAATTATACGAATACATGGCTTGCGGAAAGCCTGTAATTGCAAGTAATATCAGTGGGGTCTCCGATGTGCTTGAGGCTTCAGGAGGGGGGATCTCTGTCCTTCCTGAAAATCCGGACGCTCTTGCAGAAGGCATCTTAAAGCTTCTTGAAAACCCGAATTTGAGGACAACAATGGGTTCAAAAGGTTTAAGTTATGTTACTGAAAATTACAGCTGGTACAGCGTTGCAAAAAAGGTTAATGAAGTCTGCAAGTCAGGACTCGCGGCAGAGGACTGAAGACTCAAAATTAATCTCATATTTTCCTATAATTCATCATGGATAAACAACTCTATTTGCACGGGGCTTAAAATGGACGAAATTGAAGTTAGAGAATTAGCGCCATCCGAGTACAAAGAATGGGATTTGCTTGTAGAAAAGGCTCAACCTGGTACACTCTTTCATACCAGTGACTGGCTTGGGATTTGCAGGGATGTGCTGTCAAAGGATCTTAAAATCTATGGTTGTTTCAGAAAAGGCGAGCTTGTGGGAGGATGTCCTCTTTTCGTTAAAAATATAAAGGGATTCTTGAATGTAGCAACTTCTACCTGTGATATGACCAGCTACAGTGGACCTCTTATAAAAGAGAGTGCCAGCTCCAAGACAAGTAAAAGAGTGCAGGAAATTCATGAGATTCTTAATCCTCTCAGGGAATTCCTTTGCAAGCAGGGATTTGACAGTATTCATCTTACGTTCTCTCCAGGTTTTGAGGATGTAAGACCATTTACCTGGTACGGATGGGACTCCACTGTGCATTATACCCATTATTTGAATCTGAAAGAAAACGTAGATAATAACCTTTCAAGAAAAATCCGAAGGGAACTTAAAACTGCAGGTGAGGCAGGACTTAAAACCAGGGTATGGAATGATCCTGAAACCTATTACCATCTGCTTTCGATGGTCTACGAAAAACAGAATCTAGCACCTCCCCTGCCCAGAGAGTTTTTTGAAAGAGTTTTTAAGCTGATTCAGGAAAAAGATGTTGGTTACATGTTTGTCTCAGAGACTCCTGAGGGTGAAGCTGTTGCAGCTCATTTGAATCTGTACGGAAAGAAAAGTACTGTAACCTGGACCTCAGCCCTGAACCCGGATTTTGGCCGCATGGGTCCCAATGCTCTCCTGTATTATGATGAGTTTCTTGACCTGAAGTCCCGAAACTTCGATTACATGAACGTAATGGCAGCAAATATTCCCAGGTTTGCGGACTTTATTATGGGCTTTTCTCCTGAACTAATTCCCTATTACAGTGTGACTCTGGAAAGTAAAAAATATCTAGTTGCGAAAGCCCTGTATAAAACCACTCACACAGAGACCTACTGATAGAATACAAATTTTTAAAATAAAAATCGGGAAAACTCCTAACTCACTTTTTATTAAAATGGGAGCGCAGAGGGTCACGAATACCCCTTCCTTTAGGTAGGGGATGAAGTGAACCCTCGCCTCTTCGTTTTTCTCTTTAAATATCTAAACCATAGTTTCCTTGTATAGAGATTATAAATCGGATCGGAAACCGAGGCCAAAATTTCAATCACTTATATTCTTGAAACCTTGTTAAAGAATACTTAATCATCTGTCCCCGAGTAACCGGGCGGGCGGCCCGAAGCATACCCCATCCTTTAGGGTGGGGTGGCCGCCCGCAGTTTGATTTTTCTAGCAATTTTCTTATAATTTTAATAAAATTTTTTCTAACTTTTTCTAG